>CAJOPY010000125.1 GCA_905236505.1 Candidatus Gastranaerophilales bacterium | reverse complement strand
TATTCAACGTCGTGCATTCTTGATGTAATTGCTAGTAATCGCGCTTGCGAAGCGGCCATTCCCATAAGAGGTCTTCCTTATTTTTTTGTCCCTTTAGTCTATTTATCGGCATTTTTTCGGAAAACTTTAGGGTTTTTGGCTATTTTTCTTTAAATTGTTACATTTGTTTACAAAATCTGTTCAAAAAGCACAAATGTTCATTATAGAATTGTTTACACTAAAATAGGGGTAGATATAACATTGTAAAAAATCTTTGCATTTTTTACGAATTCATTAGGATTACTACTTACATAGAACTCTTCATATCCTTGATTTTTATTTGGATTAAGGAGGTTATTCATCTCTAAATCTTTTTTTATAAAATCTGTAAATATATCAGATGGGTCAATAAAAATATCTTTTGGTGCATATTTTACAAATTCATTCATTAGATACGGATAATGAGTGCACCCCAGAATGATTTTATCGGGCTTAAATCTCATCATTTCTTGTATTTCGTATTTGATATTTGCTCTTTTTGGTTCTATATTTTCTCCGACGTTTTCTACAATGCTTACCCAATTTTTACTGGGTAGTTCTTTAATTTTTATATCTGAATTATATTTTTTAAATTCGGAAGTATATTTACCTGAATTTACGGTTGCTTCTGTGGCGAATACGCCGACACGTTTATAATTAAGTGCGCATATAGACTTTGCACAAGACTGTATAATTGGATAAATCGGAAAACTATAGTCATTTTTAACAATATCATAAGCTTGGGCTGAAGATGTATTACATGCAATTACAACGGCTTTTACCGGTTTATTATTCATGAAGTTGAGTATATTTTTAGCATACATTACTAATTCTTCTTTTGTTTTATTTCCGTACGGAAGGTGAATAGTATCACCAAAATATACAACATTTTCTGACGGAAGACGCTTCCTGAATTTTGCCAAAACTGACAAACCGCCTACACCGGAATCAAAAAAGCCTATAGGTAAATTTTTTTTATCGTTAATAAGCAAATTATTTTTTTCCTTTCAGATATTCCGCAATTCCGTCGGAAATTGCCTTTACAGTGGCTTGTTTCCGTTTTTCGGACATAATGTCAGTTCTTTCCTCCGGATTTGATAAAAAGCCTATTTCAACTAAAACAGCAGGTACATCCGTATGATTAATAACATAAAATTTAGATTTTATGACACCTCTGTCTTTAGAATTTATATTGCTAATCATATGTTTTTGTATTATTTCAGCAAGTTCTTTGCTGTTTTCATGATAATAATGTGTTTCAATTCCGTATGGTTCTGTTGCAACAGCAGAATTTACATGTATACTTACGAATATTTCCGGATTTTCGTTATCCGTAATGTCACATCTTTCTTGTAGTTCCAAAAACGTATCATCAGTACGTGTTAAAACGGGCTTAAAACCTTTAGATTTAAGATATGATGCTACTTTTTTAGAAATATCCAGTGTAATATCTTTTTCGTTAATACCTTCTCTTATTGCTCCGTAATCGCTTCCTCCGTGTCCCGGATCAATTACTACTTTATTTTTAATAGGAGGTTTTTTTGCAATAGGAGTATTTTCAACAACTTCAGGTTCATTTTTGTTTATACCGAATTTAGAATTTATTGTTATTTTCAATGCTTTGCCGTCAACCCCTTGTGCTACCTGTACTACATCGTCTCGTTTGATTTTAATATCAGTTTTAACACCTATTTGAGGGAGCAGTGAAAACGTTGAATTTTTAAAATACGTGTTATTCAGAGTTTTTATAATATCCGGTTCGTTATAGCTTTTAACATTAAACAAATATAGAGTTAAAAAGCCGTCTTTTCTTACTATTGAGTGTACAACAGGCGAAGTAAAAGACAGAATTAACTCATTTGTTTTAGGATTAACCTTTTTTGTATATACTTTGCTAATATTTGCAGTAGTATCAGATAATGCTGTATGATTAAGTTTGTCTGCATTAATAAATAATAAAGATTGATTATCTTCCGAATATACAGGGATATATTTATCAGTTTTTTCTGTATTTACAACAATTCTTGCTTTATTATATTCAAATTGCCCGATTTTAGCGGTATCAGAGCAACTCATATCTGAACATAAATTAATTTCTTTATTGCGAATTTTTTTATCTACATATGAATTTGGTAAATCTATGACAATACGTTTCGGAGAATCCAGAGTGAAAATTTTAGCGGCTGTCATTTGACCTAATCCGCTGACCAAAAGCCCGTCGTTTTTTAGATAATATCCGTTAATGTAGTACTTTGTTCTTAACTTCAAATCGGAAGACATATCTATTGATACTATAGAATCATAGGTTTTGCCGTCGGAATTGTTGAGTGATGAATCTGCAAACGCTTTATATATATCATTCATCACAGATGCGCCAACCTTGTCGGAAGGTGTCGTATTACTCGGATTTATATTTGTTTTTTGGATAACTTGTGAACTTACTGTAATTCCTGAATATGGTATTGACTCTGGTTCTTCATCATAAACAGGGTTAAAATAATCATTTCTTAATATAGGAGGTTGTGCTGATATTATATACTTTCCGTTTATGTTAAAAATTTTAATTTTAGACGTATCATAATCTTCTTCAAAAGAGATTACAACTCTTACAACATCAGGGTTAGTTGAAAATTGAGCCAGTTTTATTTCTGTAATTGTACTATTTTCAAAAACCAGTTGTTGTTTAGGTCCGGAAAGAACAGCGTTATTAATATCAAAATATATCCTGTTAGGAGAACTTAGACGAATATACTTAGGTATATTGGTATCCGTTTCGGAAATGTTTTCGGAATTAATAAAAACCAAAGATGCCGAATCATCGTAATTTACCGACATAATTTTAGCCGGCTCAGCATTTACACAAAGCAATGATAAAGATAAAAATGTAACAATTAAAAACAAAAATTTTTTTATAATGTTCATATTATACAATCCGAAATAATGTTATAGAAAACAGTCTGCCTTATTATCCTCTCCCGTAATACACAAAAAATTATATTCAAAAATAGGTTAAAAGTAAAGTATTTAGGGATAAGTGTAATTTAAATAGAAACAAAAAATGCGCTTGGCGCGATTCGTACTAACGCACGTCCTTCCCTAAAAAAGGGGACTCTCTAGCTACTGAAATAAAATCAAGCTTGCGCAACAAAAAAAGCAAGGTCTTAAAACCCTTGCTATTATTGTCATTAAAAAATGCGCTTGGCGCGATTCGAACGCGCGACCTATCCCTTAAAAGGGGAGTGCTCTACCTGCTGAGCTACAAGCGCATGAGTGCTATTAAATTTTCATTTTAACCAAAATCGGCCTGTGTATTAACCACATATCTAATGTTATCAAGAACAAAATCTACTGTCAAGATTTTTGTCGGGTTGTGTTTAATTTTTTATTTCTTCAATAATATTAATGATTTCAGAAGATATATCATCACAAGAACAAATGTTATCACGTACAAGCTTTGCAAATTCTGATTTTTTAAATTCATGTAAACCTTTAACCTTAAAAATATTTTCAAGTGATTTAGCATGAGGTAAATTATCATCCAAATCATCTTCACAAATGGCAGCAAAGTTATTTAACTCATTATTTACGGTTTTTATTATTAGAGGTTTAGGAAGCAAATCTTCAAATTCACCGCAAGATACTAAATGAATTTTGTCTATATTACGTAATTTTGGATTAATTTGCAGAATATTATCTTCAGCATCATTATCTAAAAGTAAAAATATAGGAATTTTCAATTCATCAGCCATTTTATAATACATTTTAACAACTTGGTTTTTACCACCGGCCGGTATTATTTGAATTCCTTCTCTGTAAAAATCGTACCCCAAATACTTAGAAAAAGCCGGTAACAAAATTTCTTCGGTAATTCCTTCAACCAAAACTACTTTTTCTATAGGAAATTTCAAACCTTGAGAAAATCGTAATTTTTTAAGATTATCACTGTTAACAGCCAATTTAAGCCATCGCAGATTTATAGGACAAGATTCGTCAATTAATGTTATTATTGATGCATAGTCAATACTGTTATTTAAATAATATTGCGCTTCATCGTCGTTTTTAAAAACAGAATTTTCATATTTTTTTAAAAACAAGTTAATATCGTTTCTAAAATCTATTTCTTTGTTAACAAGATTCTTTAAAGATTCATTAATTATTTCTGTTGCAATATTGGTTAATTCAGCTTTGTCCAAATTATATAATTCATTTTTTTTATATGATGGTTCAATAAGAGATGATAATATAATATCCGAAAAAACTCTGAAATATTTAAGTTTTGTATTTTTAAAACGTGTCAGCCTATCGGCGGATATAATTATTTGCTCTTTTGTAAGTTTTTTAAATTTCATATAATAAGTTTATATCATGATTGATTACTAGTAAAGATAATATTTACAAATAAATCCGGCAAGAGATGGATGAATTTTTTTTATATCCCCCATAAGTGTAATTTTTACGCTTATTATTGATATTCATTCTTGTTTTTGATAAAATTTTAACAGCGAATATAAATATGAAGGATATGTATTTGGAGAGGGCATGAGAAAAAATATTATTATAATTATAAGTATTATAGCTGCGTTAATATTATTTCGTATGGTTGTAACTCAGGTAAACAAATCATCATCAGCTAAAAAAAGAGCATCATTAAGTACACCGTCAGTGACTGTTGATACAGTAAAAACAGATAATGTAAGAAGAGAATTCAGTGCTACAGCTCGCGTGACAGCAAAATACAGAGTAGATGTACTTGCTCGTATAAACGGATATTTAACAAAAAGTTATTTTAAAGAGGGTGATTATGTAAAAGCTGGGCAAATCTTATTTGAGATAGAGCCGCAGGAATACAGTTATGCAGTAAGCAGAGCAAAAGCGAATTTAGATAATGCCAAATCACAGCAAATTTATTACAATAAACAACTTGCAAGGTATAAAGAACTTGTTGATAATGATTATGTATCAAGAGCTGATTATGACAACGTGTTGGCTCAAAGAGATGCTTATAGCGCTCAAGTTCAAAGTATGGAAAGTGCTTATCGTGATGCTCAAAGAAATTTAGGTTATACAAAAGTAAAATCACCAGTTGACGGGAGAGTCGGTATAATAGACGTTACCGTAGGTAACTATGTTTCAATGAATAGCGGCCCGCTAACAACAATTAACAGTTCGGATCCGATGTATATAACATTTCCTTTAGAATCAAAAGATTATGCTGAATTATCAAGAATAGACGGGACATCTGACGCCAAACGTGAGGTGGAATATACGTTTAGCTCCGGTCAGAAATATTCTCATAAGGGTGTACAGGATTTTTATGATAATAAAGTAGACGAAACAACCGGTACAATAACGCTTCGTGCAACATTTCCAAATCCTGATGATGCACTTCTACAGGGCGATTTTGGTAGAATTACAATATATTCAAATAAGAAAGATGAACTGCCGATTGTTCCTCAAGCGGCAACTATGGAAAACCAAGAAGGTTTGTATGTATTTGTTCTTGATGAAGAAAATTTGCCAAGATTGTCTTATATAAAAACAATGGGTCAAACCGGAACAAACTGGATTGTTTATGAGGGAGTAAAAAAAGGTGACAGAATAATAACGACAGGAATGCAAAAAGTAATTCCGGGTTCTCCTATAAAGATAGTAAGTTCTTCATCAGACGCTGTAACGACTAAAAAGCAGGTAAATATATTCAGAAAAGTATATAATAAATTAAAAAATATATTCGGAGGTAACAAATAAATGTCAGAGAACTTTTTTGTTAAGCGTCCGAAGTTTGCCATAGTAATTTCATTGGCTATTATATTGGCAGGTTTATTGTGTTTAACAACATTGCCGTTAGAAGAATATCCGTCTATAACTCCGCCGCAGGTAATAGTAAATGCCACATACAGCGGTGCGAACGCTGATGTAATAACATCAACAATTGCCTCTCCGGTGGAATTACAGCTAAACGGCATTGAAAACATGTTGTATATGTCATCTGAATCCAGTAATGGGTCATACAAATTAACTATATATTTTGAAGTAGGTTCAGATCCTGACATGAATTTGGTAAACGTTCAGAACCAACTTCAATTGGTTACGCCAAGATTGCCTGAAGAGGTAAGGCGGTATGGTTTAACCGTAAGAAAATCCACAGGCGGAGGCGGGTGTCTTTTTATAGGATTGCGTTCTCCTAATGGTACATATAATGCGTTATATTTAGCAAATTATGCATCTCGTTTTTTGAAAGATGAACTTGCAAGAACCAAAGGCTGTGCCGGTGTTGCTGTATATGGTGCCGGTGACTATTCAATGAGAATATGGCTTCAGCCTGATAAAATGGCGAGTATGGGAGTTTCAGCGACTGATATTAGTAATGCAATACAATCGCAAAACGTGCAAACACCTGCGGGAAATATAGGCGTTGAGCCGATGGAAAATCCCCAAATGATGAAATTCACCTTAAAAACAAAAGGAAGATTAAAAACGACTGAAGAATTTGAAAATATAATAGTAAAGGCTAATTCAAACGGTTCATTGGTGAAAGTGAAAGATGTTGCCAGAGTCGAACTCGGAGCTGAAAATTATTCTCATCGTTCAATTATAGAGGGACGTGAATCTGCAATTATTGCAGTAACTCAATTACCGGATGCAAATACAATAGATCTTGTGAATAAAATTAATAAAAAAATGGAAACATTAAGTAAAAAATTTCCAAATGATATTGAATATCACGTTCAATATGATGTAACCGAATTTGTACGAGAATCAATAAAAGAGGTAGTAGAAGCTATATTAATAGCGATATTGCTTGTATCAGGTGTAACATATTTGTTTTTGGGAACAGCGCGTGCAGCGTTTATTCCGTTTTGTGCAATTCCTGTATCATTAATTGGCGTATTTATATTTATGGCAGGTATAGGATTTTCAATAAATCTTCTGATTCTTTTTGGTTTGGTTTTAGCAGTCGGTTTGGTAGTAGATGATGCTATAGTTGTACTTGAAAATACGCAAAGGCATATACAAGAAGGAAAGACTCCTCAAGAGGCTACTAATATTTCAATGGAAGAAGTTTTTGGAGCTGTTGTTGCAACATCACTGGTACTTATGGCAGTATTTGTTCCGGTATCGTTTTTAGGGGGTATTACCGGACAAATGTACAGACAGTTTGCAGTTTGTATAGCGACATCTGTCGGATTATCAACAGTTGTTGCATTGACGCTTTCCCCCGCACTTTGTTCTATTATTTTAAAGTCAGGAGAAGAAAAAACCGACTTTGAATTTATACAAAAGTTTGAAAATTGGTTTAATTCCGTATGTGATAAATATTTAGGCGTAGTTAATTATTTTGTTACACAGCCTCATAAAACATTACGCGTTTTGTTTGGTATATTTTTATTTATACTTATAATGTTTAAATTAAGTCCTCAAGGATTTCTTCCTGAAGAAGACAGGGGCGCAATTTTCATGCAGGTACAACTCCAAGACGGAGCTACGCTTACACGTTCAGCTGATGTTGTAAATAATATGTGTAAAGATATTATGAAAATACCTGGAGTTAAATCAACGCTGTCAATAAACGGATTTAACGGTGAAAATACAGCCTTAGTTATTGTAAAACTTGATGCATGGCATGACAGAAAATCAAAAAAACTTGCAATAAATAATATAATGGCTCAAGCTAATTCTATCGCTCAAAAATATACAGAGACTAAAACATTTGTATCTCAACCTCCTGCAATTACCGGTCTTGGTATGTTTAACGGTATAGAATATCAACTTCTTGATCAAGGTGACAGAACTCCTGAAGAATTATATAAAGAAGCGCAAAAATTTATGAAACAAGCAATGATTGATCCTGCATTCTCAAGTGTTTATACCGCATTTACAGCTTCGCTTCCTCAAGTTATAGTTAATGTTCAGGAAGATAAAGCTTTATCACAGGGTGTACAAATATCAGAGATATATAATACACTTGCGTCACAATTCGGTTCTACATATATAAATGACTTTAATAAATTTGGTCGTGTTTATCGTGTATATATGCAGGCTGATTCAACATTCCGAGATACAATGGATGATTTAAATAAAATCTATGTAAAAAACATTTACGGAAAAATGGTTCCTCTTACCTCGATTGTTACAACTCAGGATATAATTGCTCCTTACGAACTTACCAGATTTAATTTGTACCAAGCAATAACAATAAATGCTGCTACTGCTCCGGGAGTAAGTTCCGGCACAGGAATGAAAGCTATGCAAAAAATATCTGAAAAGTATTTACCAAATGATATGGGTTATGCTTGGTCAGGAACATCCTATCAGGAACAACAGTCTTCAGGACAATTAGGCCCGATATTAGCTATGGCATTAACATTTGTGTACTTATTTTTAGTAGCGTTATATGAAAGTTGGACACTTCCTATTTCAGTAATGTTAATATCACCTGTAGCAATATCCGGTGCATTATTCTTACAATATGTGTGGGGACTTTCACTTGATATATATGCACAAGTCGGTCTTGTAATGCTTTTGGGACTTTCTACAAAACAAGCTATTTTAATAGTTGAATTTGCAAAAGATGCAATGGAAAAAGACGGAATGCACTATATTGAAGCTGCAATACAGGCTGCAAAATTGCGTTTTAGAGCTGTTATGATGACAAATATTGCGTTTATTTTAGGCTTGCTGCCGTTAGTATTTGCAAAAGGCGCCGGAGCCGGAAGCAGACATTCCATCGGTGTTTCAGTTTTCGGCGGAATGATAGCTGTTGCTTTTTTAGGAAGTATACTGGTTCCTGCATTTTTTGTATTACTAAATACTATTAAGCATGACTTAAATGAAAGAAAATCTTTAGGGAAAGAGTTGTTGATTCTTCTTATTTTATTAACAGCAATTATTGTAACATTTTTCATTGTTTTACCATATATAATTAACAAATTTTTAATATTACCTTTGTTTATAAAAATTTTAACATTTGTGTTTATAATATCAGCTATCATATACATTTATTTAAGGAATAAAAAATAATATGAAAAAAATTATTATAGTAGTAATTTTACTATCGTTTTTTCAAATTAACGCGGAAGCTTCATTTTGGAAAAAAGATGAAGCTATAGGAAATGAAATAAAGCAAGAAGAATATCCCGAGAGTGCGGATGTTGAACCTAAGATTGTAACAAAGGAAGAACATAGTACAACCATTAAAGGTGGCGTAGAAAATACTCTTGATGTAAATTTAGAAGATTGTTTAAAGTACGCGTTAGGCAATAATCCAAGAATACAATCAGCCATGCAAGATGTTTTTGCATCTGATTCGCGGTTGAGGCAAGTTTGGGCATCATATTTTCCTCAATTTAGCTGGCAGAGTGGTTATAGCAGAATAAAGCAGCTTCAGTTATCTGATGTTTTCAGAGAGAATTTGATATATAATTACTGGGTTTTGGGTCAAATCAGTGCATCACAAATGCTTTATGACTTTGGTGTTACTCAAAATCAAGCAACAATACGTCGTTTGGACAATCAGGGCTATAAGGTAATTTTAACAGGTACAATAAATGATGTTGTTTATCAAGTAAAGGATGCATATTATAATTTACAATATGCGCTTGAGGCAAAACGTATAGCTGAAGCTACCGTTAAGCAATATGAAACATTTTACAATCAAGCAAAAGCATTTTATCAGGTAGGAACAAAGCCAAAAGTAGACGTTACGATAGCTGAAGTAAACTTAAGTAATGCAAAATTAACTCTTATTCAAGCAGAACATTCGGTAAATATAGCAATGGCAAGATTAAATAATACAATAGGTCTTCCTTATTTTAATAAATATAATTTATCTGACGTGTTAAGATTTGATCCTTGTGATATATCATTAAATAAAGCTATAGAAATAACTCAAGAGTCCCGACCGGAATTCCAATTAGCTGAAATAAAGGTGGAACAGGCAAGACAAAATGTGAAACTTGTCCAAAAGTCATATTTTCCGCAATTTACAATAGAAGGGCAATATCAAATCGGCGGAAAGCATCCTACATCAAATACCGGTTATAATTATGGCGGATATATAAATTTTCCGACAATTAACGGTATGCTTATAAAAAATGAAATAAGAGAGGCAAGGTCATTATATTCAAAAGAACAATCAGATGCGATTAATACAAAAAATGATATTTATTTAGAAGTTCAAAACGCGTATTATACTTTGGATGAGAAAAAGAGTAAAATACCTGTTGCATATTTAGGTTTAAAACAAGCTAAGGAAAATTATGATTTATCAGCAGGAAGGTATAAGGTTGGTGTTGGAGATCCGATAGAATTAAATCAAGCTCAAGTTCAGTATCAAAATGCTCAATTAACATATTTTCAAACAATGTATGAATATAATTCTGCACGAGCAAATTTAGAGAAATCTATCGGACGCAATATATGCGCCGGTGAAGTTCAATTAGATTTAAAAACAAAGAAAAAAATTAAAAAAAGATAATATATACATGCACTATATATGCAGTATTGTATATTTTTCAATAATAGTATATAATCATATACATAATTATAAATAGGAGAAGAGAATGTTACCGATTATAACAGAGGAATTGTCATCAGAAGTATTTGGCGAAGTATTTCAAGATGTACAGTCTTGGCGTAAAAATATGGTCCAATATTTAAAAGAAGAAAATCCTGAGATAAATTCAGCCATTTTGGAAGTAGCAAAATATGATGAAAGTATAGATTTAAAAGCTGTTGCTCTCGGTGCATACTTATCATACAGACTTTTAGAACTTGCAACGGAAAACGATAACCTTACAATAGAAGCTTAAACAGAGATTTTATTTAAAAGTTCTCCGGTTTTAATGCGAATTTCTTTATCTATTTCAAAAATATCATTCAAAGACGGTGAATGAATTATGTGATGTTTTTCCAGCATTTTTTCAGTTATTTCAATTATGTCATAAAGCTTAATTTGCCCGTTTAGAAATGCAAATACTGCTTCTTCGTTTGCCGCATTTAAACAAACTGTTGCAGAACCGCCGTCTTTACCGGCTTTGTATGCAATATTCAATGATTTGAATTTGTCTGTATCCGGTTCTTCAAAATCCAATCTTGCAATTTCTGAAAAGTTAAAACTTTTTGTTTTTATACCTTTATATCTTTCCGGATAGGAAATAGCATATTGAATAGGTATGTGCATACTTGGCAAACCAAGTTGAGCAATAACACTGCCGTCATTATATTCTATTGCGGAATGTACAATGCTTTGAGGATGAATAACAACCTTTATCTTGTCATAATCCATGTTAAAAAGATGGTGTGCTTCAATTACTTCAAGTCCTTTGTTCATAAGAGTGGCGCTATCTATTGTTATTTTTTTACCCATATGCCATCTTGGATGTGCAAGAGCATCTTCTACTGAAGCTTGTTTCATTTCACTAATGGTTTTTCTTAAAAACGGGCCGCCGGATGCAGTTATGATGAGTTCATCAACTTGAGAAATATCTTTTATACATTGGTGAATTGCGCAATGTTCACTATCAACAGGTATAATATTTACATTATTATTTTTAGCCTCTTTCATTACAATATCACCGGCCATAACCAGAGTTTCTTTGTTGGCCAAAGCAATGTTAATACCGTTTTTTATTGCAGTAATTGTCGGTTTTAAACCTATTTTTCCGGAAACGGCAACTAAAAGTATATCATTATCTTTATTTGAAGCTATTTCTTCTAATGAAAGCGGTTTAGCTCCTTCAATTTTAGAAATATCTTCTGCGTATGCATATTTAGGTTTAAATTTTGCTATTTGATTATTTAATAATTCATAATTTGAACCGGCAGTTAACGCAATGATTTCAAATTTATCTTGGAGCTTTTCTATAACTTCAAGTGCTTGTCTTCCAATAGAACCGGTTGAACCAAGTATGCTTATTTTTCTCTTCATAATTAACCTCAAAGTAATTATAACACAGACCGTTATGAACTTATAGCATTAAGCGGTTTGTCAAAAGAATTAATTGTAATATCAATATCATCGTGAAATAATGTATTTAAATGTCGGATTAAATCGTTAGACGAATTTACCCAAAAAATAGGAGATGTTAAAATTTTTGATGCTGTACCATTTTCCGGAAAAAGTTTAAACATTACAGGATCATCTCCGTGATAATTCGCAAGAACATTTTTTACACCGCACAATACTTCATAACTAATTTCGCGTTTTAAACTAAGTGTAACTAAATTAGCGTTATCAACGGATTTGGCAGAATCAATCAAAATGCTGATTGCGTCTTCGCCGCGATGTTGAACTTTTCCTGTTATTATTACTTTTTCATCTTGAACTAAAATATCTGCAAATTCTTGCAATTTTTTATGAAAACAAACACAATCTGTTTTTCCTGTTAAGTCTTCTAATGTCACAAAACGTAAAAATTTAGACGGATCTTTTTTGGTAGGAATTTGTCTTGTTGCGGTAATGAGTCCGCAGATAGTGACTTCTTCGTCTTCTTTAAGATTTTCAAGCTCTGATATACTGTGCGTTCTTAAAAATTGCATTTTATCTCTTAGCGAAAACAGTGGGTGTGATGTGACGTAAAATCCTAAAAATTCTTTTTCAAACATTTGAATTTCTTTGTCAGTGTATTCTTCATCTGTTCCGTTAAGCTGATATTGAGCATTAGTAAACTCATCATCGTCACTTAAAGACGCAAATAAGCTTACTTGTCCCATCGCTCTGTCTTTTGCTTCTTTTGATGTTACGTCTATAATATGATCTATGTTTTCAAATAATTGTTTTCTGCTTTTTTCAATATTTGAAAAAGCTCCTGATTTAATAAGTCCTTCTAATGATTTTTTATTAACATATTTAGAATCAAGTCGTTTGCAAAAATCAAATATACTTTTAAATTCGCCGTTTTCTTCTCTTTCCTTAATAATAGCTTCAACGACAGGCGCACCAACACCTTTAATTGCAGCCATTCCAAAACGTATATTATCACCGTCAGGAGCGTATTCCAAGTATGATTTGTTAATATCAGGAGGCAATACTTCACTCCCGTATTTTTGCGCTTCACTTATGTATAATTGTGTTTGATCCTTATTATCTGATACACTTGAAAGAAGCGCCGAAAAATATTCAACAGGATAATGACATTTTAAATACGCTGTTTGGTAAGCAACGAATGCATATGCCGCTGAGTGAGATCTGTTAAAACAATATGATGCAAAATTCAATATTTGGTCAAAAAGTTTTTCTGCATCTTCTTTTTTCATATCGTGCTTAGCTGATGCTTCAATGAATTTACCTCTTTGTTCTTCCATTGTTTTGAGGTCTTTTTTACCCATCATACGACGTACTTGGTCGGCTTGTCCGAGTGAATAATCCGCTAAAACTTGAAAGACTTGCATTATTTGTTCTTGATAAACAATTGTGCCGTAAGTATCTTTTAGCACAGGTTCAAGTAACGGATGAGCATATGTAATTGCCTGTTGTCCGTGTTTTCTTGCCACAAAATCATCAACCATGCCTGAACCTAACGGTCCCGGTCTAAAGAGAGCAACCAATGCGCCTAAATCTTCGAATACGTCAGGCTTAAGCCTCTTAACCAAATTCATCATACCTTGAGATTCAAGCTGGAAAACACCAATTGTTTCACCTTTTGTTAACATATCATATGTCGGTTTGTCATCAAGCGGAATATGGTTTATATCAACATCAATTCCGCGATAATGCTTAACCATTTTTACCGTTTTGGTTATCATTGTAAGGTTTCTTAAACCTAAAAAGTCCATTTTGAGAAGATCAAGAACTTCTGTTGCTTCATGTTTCGGATAACCTGTTTGTACAATACCGTCTTTAGACGGTTGAACCGGAAGAATCGTGTCAAGCGGCGCGTGTGATATAATTACTCCGGCTGCGTGTGTGCCGGTTCCGCATTTCAGACCTTCAATGGCAACCGCCATGTCAACCCATCTTTTAAAGCTGACTTCTTTTCCTGATTCAGGGATTATTATTTTATAATCTTCATCATAAAGCTGTTTAAATTCTGAGGTTCCTTCTGAATTAATTATATCTCTTAACCACTCAGCTTTAGGGTTAGATGCTCTTGCTACATCCAATGCTGGTTCTATGAGTCCGGTAATTCTGTTACTTTCGGTAAACGGTACTTGCAGTACTCTTCCGACTCCTTTAAATGCCGCTTTTGGTGCGTAAGTTGAAAATGTTATTATTTGACAGACCTTATCTTCACCATATTTTTTAGTAACATAATCAATTACTTCTCCTCTCCTTTCTATGCAGAAGTCTATATCTATATCAGGCATAGTAAAACGTTCCGGATTTAAAAATCTTTCAAACAATAATTTATGATATATCGGATCAATATCAGTAATTTCTAATGCATAAGCAACAACAGAGCCGGCAGCAGATCCTCTTCCGGGACCTACAGGAATGTCATGAGTTTTAGCATAATTAATGAAATCCCAAGTTATCATAAAATATGCAGGAAAGCCCATTTGATTTATTACCCCAAGCTCATATTTAGCACGTTCTATAATTGAACTTGGAGGCGGGTCTCCGTATCTTTTTTTTAATCCTTCATTTACTATATGTTCAAGGTAATTTTCAATTCCTTGAATGTATTTTCCTTCTTCCAAAACTTCTTCGCGAGAGTCTGTTTTATGTTTTTTCTTAAGTCTTTCTATAATTTTTTCATCAACGTCATCTGATTTGTATATAAATTCTTCAGGCACGTCGTAATGCGGAAGCGGTGCATTATGCAATTCTATTTCAACATGACATTTGTTACAAATTTCTTCTGTGTTTTCACAACATTTTTCAAAAGTACTATCGTCCATCCAAGAAAATGCTTTTCGCATTTCATCTTTTGATTTTACATAGAATTCGTTATTAGGAAAAGAAAACCTTTTTTCGTCATCTTTGTTTGCATTTGTTTGTAAACAAAGGAGAGTATCTTGGGCATCGGCATCTTCTTTGTTTAGATAATGAGAATCATTGGTTATAATCATTTTTATGTTTAAATCATTTGCCAATTTAATTAGTAAAGGATTTGTACGTTTTTGTTCTTCAAGATTATGGTCTTGAAGTTCAATATAATAATCATCACCAAACAATTCTTGATATTTTTTAGCAGTTTCATACGCTTTATCTTTTTCATCTTTTAAAAGATTTTTTAAAATTTCACCGCCCAAACAGGCAGATGTACAAATTAATCCTTCGTGGTGTTTTTTTAACAACTCAAAATTGATTCTGGGTTTATAATAAAAACCGTCACACCAAGCTGTTGATACAAGCTTAATAAGATTTTTATAGCCGGTATCATTTTTGGCTATTAATATTAAGTGGTACAGAGGGTTGTCGGCAGGATCATGAACTGATATATCTCCGCTATGAACATAAAATTCGCATCCGATAAGCGGATTAATTCCGGCCTTTTCGGCAAGTTCATAAAATTCAATGGCTGAATACATGACTCCGTGATCGGTAATAGCGATTCCGGGTAAGCTGTTATCGGAAGCATACTTAACCAAATCTCCTACCCTTATCATACCGTCAAGCAGTGAATATTCTGTGTGAATGTGTAGCGGAATAAAATTTGCCATATAATAAAGCTATCATAAATGAAGAGTAATGTCTAATTTATGTTAATATTTTTATATTTATAAATATAGTAAAAGTATTCTTGTCTGCTATTTATATATATGATAAAATACGTATAGAAGAGGGAAAAAACATGAAAATATTTATATCTAAATTTATAAAATCAGCTATTTTAATCTCATTGGCAGTATTTGTATTTACATCAGGCGAAACTTTTGTATACGGCGTTGATACGACTATTAATAAACAACAGCCGGTAAATGTTCAAGCGAAAGGTATATATGTAAAGCCTTTAACTTTAATTAATTCACCAAAAACATATTTAAATAAAACAGTAATACTGGAAGGGAAATTTGATAAATTTTCAACATTAGGTTTGGATTATAAACCTGCATTTAAATCATCGGATGATTATATTTCTTTTCTTATTAAAAGAGATGATACATCTTTTAATATACCTTTATCCGAGTTAAAACTGTTTTTAAAACGCTCTGATGCAGAGAAGTATATAGATCTAAAATCCGGCGATTGTATAGAAGCAGTTGGTACTGTTTTTTCTGATGCACTGGGAGATACTTGGGTTGATGTGTCGACTCTAAAAATAACTAAAAAAGAAACTGAAAATAATAAATAAGGATTGAATAATGTCTGATATGGAATATAAGAATGATAATGAAAAAGTATTTTTAACTATACACGGTCACTTTTATCAGCCGCCAAGAGAAAATCCATGGCTTGAAGCCATTGAAGAACAAGATAGCGCATTCCCATTCCATGATTGGAATGAAAGGATAAATAGTGAGTGTTATAATCCAAATTCAGTATCAAAGATTGTAACTTCCGATAATAAAATTTTAAATGTAGTAAATAACTATGAATATATGAGTTATAATTTCGGTCCGACATTACTTTCTTGGCTGGAAGACTATGCACCAATGGCTTATGAAAGAGTAATAAAGGCTGATATAAATTCAAGAAAAATGCATTCAGGACACGGAAATGCAATAGCACAGGTATATAATCATATGATAATGCCGCTTGCTAATGAACGTGATAAACAAACTCAAGTAAAATGGGGCATAAAAGATTTTGAATATCGTTTTGGCAGAAAACCTGAAGGTATGTGGCTTGCGGAAACTGCGGTAGACGATGATACTTTACGGGTATTGGCGGAAAATGATATAAAATTCACAATTCTTTCACCATATCAAGCACAAAGTATAAAAAAAGAAGGTGAAAATAACTGGCAAGATGTAAGCTGGGGAAATATTGATCCTGCAAGATCTTATAGGTATTATATAAAATCAGCACCCGGAAAATATATAGATTTATTCTTCTATGATGGCGCAATATCAAGATCAGTAGCGTTTGATGAATTATTAAAAGACGGTAATAAGTTTGTAAACAGACTTAAGGACGGTGTATCATCTCAAAGGAATTATCCTCAGCTTATAAATATAGCAACAGATGGTGAAAGTTACGGACATCATACAAAATTTGGTGATATGGCGCTATCCTATGCAGTAAAACTAAAGGTAAAAGATTCAGGTTTTATTATTACAAACTATGCGGAGTATTTGGACAAATACAGAAGTAATTGGGAAGTAGAGATAAAGCCTGTATCATCATGGAGTTGTTTTCATGGTGTCGGAAGATGGTCTGATGATTGCGGATGTTCTACAGGCGGACATCCCGGATGGAACCAAAAATGGAGAAAACCTCTTCGTCAAGCATTAGATTACTTAAGAGATGAAGCAACCGCTATTTATAATAAGCACGGAAAAAAATATTTTTTAAATCCTGAGGATGCGAGAAATAATTATATAAATGTAATCTTAGACAGAAGTGATTCATCTGTGCGAGCTTTTCAGCAAGAATATTTTTTAAATGATTTAGATGATGAACAAAAAGTTCATGCTATGGAATTATTGGAAATTCAAAGACAAGCAATGCTTATGTATACAAGCTGCGGTTGGTTTTTCTCTGAAATATCCGGTATAGAAACTGTTCAAATTATGAAATATGCAGCAAGAGTAATGCAATTAGCAAAAATATTTGTTAAAAAGGATTTGGAAACTCCGTTTTTGGAAATATTAAAAGAGGCAAAAAGCAATTTGCCTGAATTCGGGACTGGTAAAGATGTATATGAAAGGTTTGTGAAGCCTTCTGTTGTTACTCCAAAACAAATAGTTTGTTTATGGGCAATATCTTCTCTGTATTCTGAGATTGAAGAGGAGGAAAATGTATATTGTTATAAAATAAAGCGCAAATCATATAAAGAAGTTAAAAAAGGCGATTCAAAACTGGTAATAGGTCATATTGAAATTGAATCAAAGGTTACATTAGAGAAAAGTAATATGATATTTTCTCTGCTGCAATTCTCCGGCGGTGATTTCCATTGCGCAATTAAAGAGTATAATGAAAACTTCACAGATATTAAAAAAGAACTTATACGTACATTCTTGGTGTCACCGTTAACTGAGATAATCAGAAGCATAGATAATTATTTCGGAAAAGAATATTTTACATTAAAAGATATTTTCATAGAAGAAAGAAGAAAAATTCTTCAAACAATGTTAAAAGGAAAACTTCAGATTTTCTCAAATACATATGAATCTATGTATAATGAAGGTAAGGGTTCAATATATCATATGCAAGGACTTGGTTTAGCAGTTCCTGAAGAGTTTAAGATTTCTGCTCAATATGTGCTGACTAAACAATTTAATGAATTATTTACTAGTTCTAAGGGCTTTATTGATGGTGATATAATTCAACAAGCAGCAGATATAAACTTTGAAGCTAAAAGAATTGGTGTAACAATAGATAAAACATTAACATCAAAAATTTTCAGTAAGAAGATAGCACAGAATATAAACAGACTTTCATATGCTTTGGATAACCAACAAGTAGATGCAACATTAGAACTTTTGGATTGTATCTCTAAACTTGAAATAGATGTTGATATAGCGGAAGCTCAGAGCTATTTCTTTGCGAAAATCGTGTCTAATATGGAAGAGTTAATACAAAGTATTTCCTGCCAAGCTGACAGAGATTTATTAAGAATGCTATTTGATATTGGCGAAAATTTAAATATTAATATGGATTATTATAAAAATGCTTACGATAGATCACTTGTAGGTAAGAATTAAAATCATATTAAACTTCGCTATATGAGCCGATTACATAAAACATTTTAACAAACGGTTTTATGTCAGCGAATGCCATTTGTATTTTTTCGTCTAACATGTGTCCTTCAAAATCTATGTAAAAAACGTACTCTCCAAGCTCTTTTTTAGAAGGACGAGAGTCAATGTATGACATGTTAATGTTGTATGTATCAAGTATAGTTAATATTTTGCTTAATGCTCCGGCTTTATTTTCGGTTGAAAACGTAATACTGGTTTTATCATTTCCTGTTTGCGGAGCTAAGTACTTACCTAAGAGAATAAATCGGGTTTTATTATTCGGTTCGTCATTAATATCTGTTTTAATAACAGGAACGTTATACATTTTTGCACACTCTAAACTTCCGATTGCACAACAAGATTTATCTTTTTCTGATAAAGATTTTATAGCAGAAGATGTTGAAAGTGTAGCTTCTTCAACAATATTATCCGGAAAATTATTTTGTATAAAATGCTTACATTGAGCTAATGCTTGAGGGTGTGAACGAATTATTTTTATATCTTTAATATTTCCGTAGCCGATAAGAGAATGTGTTACAGGAAGAGTGGTTTCAGACAGGATTTTTATACCTTCTTTTTTTAATGATGACAAGTTGTCTAAAGTTTCTCTGACAACTCCTTCTATTGAATTTTCTATAGGGATTACCGCTGATATAGTGTCAGAATTCTCATCTTTTAGAGCTTTTATTATTGACGATATTGACTTAAGATTTGTACTTACACAATTTAAATTGTAAGAATCTATAAATCTGTCTTTTGCAAAATCACTGTATGAGCCGTTTGGCCCTAAAAAAAGTAATTTTCTTATTTTTGTTACATCTGTTATTTCTTGTTCCGTATTAACCTTAGACATTAATTAAATCCTCGTTTTAAAAATTCATTCACACTGTTTATAGCTTTATTTGTATCACCTGTTTTAAAGTATATTTTAGCAATAAGTAGTTCTTTTGTATAAGAAGGTGATAAATTGTATGCTTTGTTAGCAAATGTCAGAGCCGTTCCGTATTTTTTTTGAATAGCATACAGTTCAGCCATTCCTTCATATGCGCTTGATAATATTTCAGAATCATCAGTATTATTAATAGTAGTTTGAAATTCGTTTAATGCTTTTGAATAATCACCTTCGGATTTATATTTTTTCCCGTTAAAGAGTGATTTTAGTGCTTGATATTCTTTTGAATCAATATCACTATCGGCTGAAGAATTATTTGTATTATTATCGCTAATTGGTGTAATATCTTCTTGGTTAACTCCTTTAGGTGCGTCTATTTCTATTATATCTATATTATTATCATCCGAATTGTTAATTTGGTCAGTGTTTTCAGAATTTTCGTTGCTATCAGAATCTTCATTATCAGACATGTTGTTTTTAGCGGAGTTGACCTTATTTTCAACTGATGTTTCAACTTTATTTATTTTATTAATATCATTATCTATAATTGCAATATTTTTATCGGGTATATATTCATATGCTTTAATTATGAATAAAAAAAACGTAAAGCATACTAATACAAGTAATATAATGTATTTTTTAGAATTAAAATCAAAATCGTAATTTTTCATAAATTTACTCTCCAACTCTATTTTATATTATTTAATTCTACACCAAAAGCAAACATTGCAAAATCATATTTTACAGGATCGTCCGGACAATATTCTTTAAGCTTATAAGTTAGTTCTTTTACGGCGATAAAATCATTACTTTTTCTTGTTAAAAGTCCCATGTTGCGAGATATTCTTGCAACATGAACATCAAGCGGAATATATAAATCTTCAGGCTTCATAAACTTCCAAATTCCTTTATCAACTTCAGACTTTCGTATATTCCATCTTAAAAACATATTCATTCTTTTCATTGCTCCGCCATTTTTAGGATTTGGTATCATATGAAAAAAGCCTTGTTTTGCTTCTTTTGGTGCGAGCGAATAAAAATAATCCGTTACACCTTGTAAAAATTTATCATATTTATCGCCTCTGTCCTTTAGAAATGAGTATTCAAAAAGTTCTTCAAGTCCTCTTGATTCATTGTATAACTTATGCAATATATTGAATATCGGAATAATGTCATAATCTTTTGCAAAACGGTATTCACAGCCTTTTAGTCCTGCGAAGTCTCCGTTTTTTATATAGTTTGTAATATCATTTCCTGTTATTGTAAAAATATCATTTAATTTTTTTATAAAAACTTTTCTGTTGCCATAAGCAAAAAGAGAAGCGATAAATCCGAATAATTCCGCATCTTCTTTTTTATTACTTTTGTAAATAAATTGAATAGGGTCATCTTTAATAAAATTTTTATTTTCATATTTTTGAACAAGTTTATCTAATTCATTTTTTGTAATCATTTACGAATCCCTTTAAAAAACTCTTTTAATATTGTATTACATGTTTCTTCTTCTATTCCGCCATAAATTTTTATTTTAGAATTTGCAATTTTGGGCAGGTTAATAACAGATTCAATTGCTCCGTATTGAAGGTTATAAGAACCGAAATATAATGTTTTAATACCTGATTGAATAATTGCCCACGCACACATAGGACAGGGTTCCAGAGTTACAAACATTTCACAATTATTCAATCTGCTGTTTTTTAGATTTTTTTGAGCTTCTTGAATTGCTAAAATTTCTGCGTGAGCTGTAACATCAAGATTCTCTTCTCTCATGTTGTGCGCTGCGGCTATTATTTCCCCGTTTTTCTTAATAATACAACCTACGGGTACATCGTTTTTACATTTTTTTGATTCAACAATTGCATTTATCATTATTTAACTACTATATAATTAACCTTTAGCTTCGTCGCCCCAAAACTCGTCATCATAGTATGCAAGTTCTAAATTCCCAATTATGACCAAATCACCATTTTTTAGTCCGTATTTTTTTAGTTCATCAAACACTCCCATACCTTTTAAAATATTTTGCAGCCTTATAACTTGTTCGGTATTTCTGGAATCAGTAACTTTAGCAAGACGATTAATTTTCCCGCCGTTTATTAAAAATGCGTCTTTTGATAATTTATTTATCTCAAAAGCACTGTCATCATTATCATATGCGCCTGTATCTTCAGTAATTTCAATTCTAAAATCAGGTTTAGGTATTTCCTTTACTTTATTTTCAATAAAATGTAAAAGTTCTTTTACACCTTTTTGAGTTACTGCTGATATAGCAAAAACGTCCTTATTCATAGTTTTAAAAACTTTAATATATTCATTTAATTTATCTTCAGTAACAGAATCAATTTTATTTAAAACAACTATTTGATAAAGATTTCCAAGATAATCCGAGTGTTTGGACAATTCATTATTTATTATCTTGTAATTATTCAAAGGATTTTCTTCTGTTATATCAACAATATGTAACAAAAATCGGCATCTTTCCACATGTCTTAAGAATTCATGTCCAAGTCCGACTCCTTCAGAGGCTCCTTCAATTAATCCCGGAATATCGGCAATTACATAAGAGCTGCCTTCGGAAGTTTGGACAACGCCTAAATTCGGAACCAGAGTTGTAAACGGGTAGTCAGCGATTTTAGGTTTGGCAGAACTTACTGCTGATATAAAAGTTGATTTTCCTGCGTTTGGCATTCCTAAAAGCCCTATATCAGCTATCAATTTTAATTCTAATTCTAAAATTCTTTCAATACCCGGTTCTCCCGGTTCACAGAATTGCGGAGCTCTTTTTTGTGCTGTTGCAAATCTGGCATTCCCTCTTCCTCCGCGTCCGCCTTTGGCTATTAATACTATTTCGTCATTTTCTGTTAAATCTGCAATAATTTTACCTGTTTTTGTGTCACGAACAATTGTACCAAGAGGTACTTTTATATATAAATCTTTAGCACAAGCTCCGTGCATTCCTTTGATTCCGCCATTTTCACCTGCGGGAGCTTTAAATACAGATTTAATTTTGAAGTCTAAAAGAGTAGATAAATTTTCGTCGGCAACGAAGTATATATCCCCGCCTCTTCCGCCGTCACCGCCTGCCGGACCGCCTTTATCCACATATTTTTCTCTTCTCCAGGCGACCATACCATTTCCGCCATGACCGGATATAACTCTTATTTTTGCCTTATCTAAAAATTTTACCATTGTTTTAATTCACTCATTTACTTTATTTATAATATAATATTATTATGAAAAAGATTAAAAATACATTGTTTACAGAAAAACCCGTTACAATTGATAATAATTCGCTTATTATGGCAATAGAATCCAGCTGTGATGAAACTGCATGTGCTATAGTAAAAGGCGGACGTGAAGTTTTAGCAAATGTTGTAGCTTCACAAATAAAAATTCATGAAGAATACGGCGGCGTAATTCCGGAAATTGCGGCAAGAGAACATTTGGAAGCAATCAATTTGGTTATAGAAGAGGCATTTAAACAAGCCGGAGTAAATGGTCATGATATTAGCGCTTTTGCCGGAACTGTTGGTCCGGGATTGGTTGGTTGCCTTTTGGTTGGAATGAATGCTGCAAAGACACTTTCTCTTGCTTATGATAAGCCGTTTATTGGTGTTAATCATCTTTGCGCTCATATATCCGCTAATTTTATTGATACAACATTGGAACCTCCGTTTATTGCACTTCTTGTAAGCGGCGGACATACACAAATTATAAAAGTTAAATCTTTTTCAGAGATGGAAATCATTGGTGAAACTATAGATGACGCAGTCGGAGAAGCATATGATAAAGTTGCACGGCTTATAGGACTCCCGTATCCCGGAGGTCCGAAGCTTGATAAACTTGCACAAGAAGGTAATCCGTATGCTTTTAAACTACCGGAGGCAAAAGTCGGCGGATATGATTTTAGTTTTTCCGGATTAAAAACTGCTTCATTAAGACTTGTTAAGTCTTTCGGAGATAAAGAGCTTCCTTTGAATGATATATGTGCAAGTTTTCAGGAATGTGTATCGCAGACATTGTATAAAAAGGTAAAAAATGCATTATCGCAAACCGGATATAATCAAGTTGTTTTAGCAGGCGGAGTTGCTGCAAATTCTGAAATCAGGAAAAAAATATTCAGCTTAAAAGAATTCGGATATGATGTTTATGCTCCTGTTATGAAATATTGTACAGATAATGCCGCAATGGTTGCCTCAGCAGCATTCTTTTTTGACGGCAAGGGGAGTGTATTTGATAATCCGAATGTTGAAGTTTTTTCCAGAGTTAAATAATAATTATTTCAAATCATCTTTCGCGCGGTTTTGTTTTAAGTAATTGTTCACTTGCGGTGATATTTGAATATTTTGTAGAAGCATATTGTATTTTTTTAAATCTCCAATGTTAGAAGCTTCTTCTAATAAATTTCTGCGTGTGCTAATTGATATATGATTTTGTTCTTGATATTCAGGATTATTTTTAGAGTCAATTTTTCTTATTACGGCGTCTAAATCAGTAGATGTGGAAATTCCGTATTTAGATGCAAGTTGTTTTACAGAAGCGCCGGCTTGAAGCCTGTATAGCCAATTTATAGAATACTTATCATTTTCGGATAGAGAAGCAATCCCGTACTGATGAGGTGTATACATGATATCTGATTTATACGGACTGTGGTTCAATCCGAGCGCGTGTCCGACTTCGTGTAAAATAGTGTGGTACACTTCGGTGTCATTATCATATTGTTTATGTATTTTACCATCAGTTAAACCGATTGACACCTCCGCACCATATAGCCTGCCTTGTGCGTCCCAGTTAAAATAACAATGTCCGAGAGCCTGCCTGTCAACTCGTTTCCAATCTACATTGATATTTGATTCTAAAAGAGTATTGGTAATTTTAAACCGGAGCTTACCGCCTGTTGCAGCAGACCAAACTGAAAATGCATCCATAACCATTTTTCTGTATTTAGAATCTTCGCCGGGTTTTGAATAGAATTTCATAGGCGCAATATAAACTACCAAATGGTTTATGGGCCATCTCATGACATTTCCGTTTTTGATACTTCCGTTTAAATAAGTATACCTCTGCATAACTTAAGTATATCATAATTTTTAATTTGTTATCAAAATAAGCTAAAATATCAGAGTTACTTGTGTTAAAAATCTTTCAAGTAATGTACCTATGTATTCTGCCATCGGACGCATAAAAATCAGTGAAAGTAATAATCCCAAATAAATTTTTAAAGGCATAGAAACCATAAATATGTTCATTTGCGGCATCATTTTTGAAGTGAACCCCAATAATACATCGGTGATGAATAGTACTCCGAATATAGGCAGAGCAATACTTAATCCTATGTTAAAAATTTGACATGTAACGGTTAATATACTTCCGACCATCTCCGGAGTAAAAGCGAAAGTAAAACCAATGGGTAATGATTTAAAACTGTTATACAGCGCTGCAAAAAGCCACTGATAAGCACCGACGGTTATAAAAATCATTGTTGCAAGATAGGTGTATACTTGCGTAATAATCGGAGAAGAACCTCCGGAAGTCGGATTAAGGGCCTGTGAAACTGATAATCCCATTTGGATAGCGAACATATTAACCCCAAGTTCTATTCCGACAAAAATAATGTTTGCACAAAAACCGATTGTGTATCCGATTAGAAATTCTTTGAACAGAATGACAGAAAGGGCAGGAACAGAATTGGGAGCAGTAAAACTTGTGTTATATTGCACAATCGGAAACAACACAAAGGCAATTAAAACGGCAAGCCAAACTTTTCCCTGAATAGGAATCGGATATGTAGAAAAGAGAGGAGCGGATGCAAACAATCCGGATATTCTGGTTAAAATAGCCATAAAAAGTAAGATATTGGTTGTAGAAAATAATACATCTAAATTAAACATTAAGCTCCGCCGATTAATTGTGGTATCATATCAAAAAATTCGTTAGTAGTTGTAATAAAAACGCTGAACATCCAAGGGAGGAGGAACATTAAGAGAATAACTCCGCCAACGATTTTAGGTACAAAAGTAAGTGTTGATTCTTGAATTTGAGTAACTGTTTGGAATATACTAACCATTAGACCTAAAATAACGCCAATAAGTAAAACAGGCACAGACATTTCTAATGTAAGTATAAACATTTTTTGAAGTAGTGTAATAATTATATCTTGATTCATATTTTATTCCATTCTAAATATTAACATTTTTGAGATTGAAATCTAAGTAACAAAGCTGTCAACGAGCGATTTAACAACCAAATACCAACCGTCTACCATAACAAACATAATAAGCTTGAAAGGAAGAGCAATCATTGTAGGCGGCAGGAACATCATACCCATTGATACCAAAACTGATGAAACAACTATATCAATGACCAGAAACGGTAAGTATATTACAAAACCTATAGTAAAAGCGGTTTTTAATTCGCTTAAAATAAAAGAAGGAAGCAGGACATAAGTCGGAACATCATCTTTATTTTTAGGTTTATCAATTTTTGCCATTCTTACAAAAAGAGCGAGTTCTTTTTCGTGAGTTTGTTTAAACATAAAATCTCTGATAGGAACTATACCTCTGTCTAAAGCAGCTTGTTGTGTTATTTCATTTCTCATATACGGTTGCAGCGCTGTGTCGTTTATTTTGTTAAAAGTCGGAGCCATTACAAAAAAAGTGAGAATAAGTGCTAAACTTGTTATTACTTGGTTTGGCGGTAAATTTCCTGCTCCCATAGCCTGCCTTGTGAGCGATAGAACCACAACCAAACGGATAAAACTTGTTGCCATAATAAGAATACTGGGAGCAAGAGTTAATATGGTTAACCAAATTAAAATTTGTAACCCGTTTGAAAAATCTTGCGGAGTATTTGCTTGCTGCAGCCCAATGTTTATGTTAGGAAACGTCATAGCGGCATCAGCTTGCACAATAGATGTTATGATAAATAATCCTATGGCAGTGAAAATCTTTTTTATATTCATTTTTCTATCCCTAAACGTAAATATAATCTCTCCCAAATATATACTAACAAATTTATACAATACTGGCAAATTTAAAACTAATATTAATTTTTATTAAGATTTGTTCAAATTTATACACTTTCCGTATAGATGGCGAGAGCTTCCCTCCCTCAAGAGGGAGGGCTAGGGTGGGTGGACGGTTATATAATAACCATTTAACATTTTATAATTTTTTTAACCCGTTTTTGCTTATTTTGTTGTCCACCCTCTCCAACTCTCCCTCTTGAGGGCGAGAGCTTCTGATGTGTACCCTAAAAAGTGGACAAAAATCTCGCTTGAGAGGTTTTAGAAAAAATAGAAAGGGTACAACAATGAAATTTAACAAAG
>CAJOPY010000124.1 GCA_905236505.1 Candidatus Gastranaerophilales bacterium | reverse complement strand
TCCTTGGTAGCAGGCTGTGATTGAATTGTTTTTGTAAGTGTTTTTGAAAAGTCTGATAAGTTGTTAACATTATACAGGTGGCCTCCAGTTGTTGATGCTAAACAACTTAAAGCTTTTGAGTATGAAGAAGCAAGAACAACGTCTATATGTATATCAGAACGTTTTTTCATAAGAGCTTTTGCAAATGCACAAGGGTCACCTCCGCAATTTTCGCCGCCATCCGTTATAAGAATGATTTTTTTGGGAACAGTTTCATCAAATCCTGCAAAATCTTGATACGCTGTTCTATCCAACGCATAAACAAGAGGAGTAGCTCCGCCTATGTCAACAGAGTTCATGCCGTTAATCATTGAATTGTAGTTAGATAACAAAATCGGAGAAACTTGTTTTGTTGCGCTGCAAGCACCTCGCGTTGTTCCGATAGGGCTTTTTTCTGTAACAACAGTAAACTTATTACCCTTTTTAACTATTTTTTTTACATCTTGAAGAGTATGAATACTTGCGGGATTGTTTCCATCATCATTGTGTCCGAATACTCTGAAACCGATTTTGGTGTCACTCGGAACTTGAGCCAAAATTGCTTGCATACTTCTTTTTGCAACATTTATCCAATTTGACATACTGCCGGAAAAATCCATAACAATTTCTATAATGCCGGCGGGTGATTCGTTTACAATGTTGTTATTTATATAATTTTGAGTCGTATAATTACTGTAATAGTTTTGATTAATGCTATTTGCGGGTGATGTGATAATTTGTCCGCTTTGATTTTTCACTGTTCCGGAGGTATTTATTGTGTATTTAGCTCCTAAAACCATACTTGTTGTGAATAGTGTTATTGCAATTAATGATATTAAGTTTTTTTTATTCATTTATGTACTCCTTTATAATAATATTATACACACTTAAAATTTTATAAAAAACTATTGAAAATTAAAAAATGTTATTTTAAAATTTTGGTAAGAATGAAAGGAGCAAGTAATGAAAAAATTATTAACACTTTTAACATTGATCGCATTGGCAGGATCTGTATCTGCAGCAACATCTTTTACAACAAAGCTAAATAACGGGCTTAATACAATTAATAAAAAAGAGCAAGCTTTGAATGCAAAAATTGATAAAGCTCAAGCAAAACGTGCGGCTCAAAAAGCAGAAGCTCAAAAACAAGCAGAAGCTCAAAAAGCTGCAATAAATGCAAAAAAACAAGAAGTAAAAACAACAGTAAATGATACTAAAAAAGCTGTTGATGAAGAAAAAAGTTTCTGGAGAAATCTTTTTAGAAGCTAAGAAATAAAAAATTTAAAAATATCAAAATAGGGACTTTGAATATTTATTCATAGTCCCGTATTTTTTAATATTATTAACTTTTGTAAAGATGAATTTTAAATGCCTAAAATTTAAGCCCAGCAAGCGAAACAACAGTAAAGCAATAATAACAATCGCGCAATTTTTTTTCTCAAAAGTTTTTATATAAATATACTTTTAAATACGAGAAAAGGAGAAAAGAATATGACAGATTTTAACATTTCACAATTTAAAGGTTTTGTAATAAGTTTTATTGAAGCTACCGGTTTAGACGGTAAATTTGATGGTGTTAAAGATGGCATAATAAATTCAGATAACGGTGAATTGTCATCGTTATTAAGCAATTTCGGAAAAACCGAAGAACAAATGGGCGATTTATTGCAAATAAATACTGTCCAATCTGCAACAAGTAGTAATACTGATAATAATGACCCTACAGGTAAAATTTCGGCAACTCATGAATTTTTTGAAGCATCAAAAAAATACAACAATATGAGTGAGGAAGGTAAAGATGTTGTAAGGAAAGAAACAATGCAAAGAGCAGAATCTAACTTTGACACAATGTCATCATCAATTGCTCAAGCTGACCTTAAAAAACTTACAGAATTTGATACTGCAAGTTTTGTCCGAAAACTTTTAGAGCTGCAAAATGATCCTAATGCAACTGTTGCTGATGTTAAGGCTTTATATATTCTTTATGTAATCCAAAATGCCTCTAAAAGAGTAGGCGAGCTATCAGATTTAATAACAAAATATGACAATGCATTCACTGAATATGATAAAACATACAAATCGCCGTTTAAAGTAGAGCAGAATGGGGTTGTAAATCCTAATTGTGACAGCATAACAGATGCTTGTATGGCAGAAATAACTGTAAAAATAAGTAAGATGCAAGATGTAGAATTATCAACAAAATCAGATTTAAGCAAACTAAAAGATTATAATAATGAAATAAACAGTTTATTAGAAGAGTTGGAGAATACAATTAAGAATAAAAAGGAAGAAACATATAATCAGTATAATACAGACTATGCAGATAGTATGTATGCATTAAAAGAGAATATTATTCAAGAACATCCGATACCTTTGGATGATTCACCTCATGATGAACTTCCCGATACTTTAGCGCTAGAAGGAATGCCGGTAAGGCAAACATTTACTGAAGTTGTTAATAACACAGCTACCGGTCTGTCATCTAAAAATGCCGATAATAATGATAATAATAAAGAAGTTTATGATTTAAGCGGCAGAAAAACAAACGGAATGCGCAAAGGAATTAATATTGTAAACGGAAGAAAAGTAGTAAAAAAATAGTTTAATAAGTTAAACAAAAAATAAAAAACACTCGCTTTAATAGTGAGTGTTTTTTTATGCTTCTTCCTCTACAGAATTTTCCGGCAGAGGTTCTTTATATATTTCCAGTTTTGTAATTCTTGCTCCGTCAATTTCTTTTACAGTGAATTTTAATCCTTTATAACTTACGGTATTACCAACATCAGCAATTTTTCCCAATATTTTTACGACCAAGCCCGCTAGTGTTTCAACATCTTCTTCTTCATAGATATCTGAATTAAATCCAAAAAACTCAGCAAGTTCATCCATTCTCATCATTGCATTAGCAATATAAGTATCTTCACCGATTTTTTCTATATTGATTTCTTCTTCTTCATCAAATTCGTCTTGAACTTCTCCGATAATTTCTTCCAAAACATCTTCTAATGTGATTAAACCGGATGTTCCGCCAAATTCGTCAACAACAACAGCCATTTGTATATGAAGTTTTTTAAACTCTTTCATTACATTATCCAAAGTCATTGTCTCAGGAATTAGAATAATAGGTCTTAATAGTGATTGTACAGAATATTCTTCTTTTGTCATTGCAATTGAGTACAAATCTTTAACATGTAAAAATCCGATGATTTTATCTATGTTTTCTTTTTCATAAACCGGATATCTTGTGTATCCGCTTTCTAATGCCAGTTTGTTAATTTCATCATAGGAAATATCATCCGGAACACATACCATATCAGTTCTTGGTATCATTACCTGTTTTGCCATCAAATCTGAAAATTTAAACATATTATGAAGCATTTCCGCTTCGGTTTCGTTTAAAACTCCTTCGTTGTAGCTAGCATCAACGAGCATGTCAAGCTCTTCTGTGGAATGCACAAGCGAAGCATCTTCACTATCTGCATGAAATGCTTTTAAAATAGCATCGCCGGATATTTGTAAAAGCCATACAAACGGTTTTAATATTGTTATAAACATATCCATAGGTGTAGATATGATAAGAGCAAGGTTTTCAGTGTGTTTTAAAGCTAAGCATTTCGGTAATTGTTCTCCGAGAAGAACATGAAAATATGTAACAAGTATAAATGAAACAGGTACGGCCACCGCGTGTGCAGCTATGTTGCTGTACGGAATTGCTCTTATAACAGGTTCAACCAATTGAACCATTGTTGCTTCGGCAACCCAACCTAAAGCTATACTTGCAATGGTAACGCCCAGTTGAGCTGCTGCAAGCATTTTGTTAACATCATTTGCCAGTTTTAATGCTTTTTTTGCAATTTTATTCCCGTCATTGCATAATTGTTCCAGCCGTGTTTTTCTGACTTTTACCAGTGAAAACTCCGCAGCTACAAAAAATCCGTTAACAAAGAGTAAAAATGCTATTATAAAAATGTTTATAAATATTTGATAAAAATTCATTTGTTTATTATGAAACCCTATAAGATTATACATATGATTTTACAATACACTGTATTTTTTTGCAAATATTGTTGTTGTACCGGATTAAAAGTATGCAAAATAATATTTTTTGATAAATAAATAAAAAGAAAGCACTTTCTTAAAAGATTGTGCTTTAAAAATATATATTAGAGAAAGAGAGATTTTTATGTTGGGGTAAGGGGTAAATTACATAAATATAAATGTGTTTTTTATTGTATATTTTTGAATCTTGTACACTATCCGTTTATCAAGCGATCCAGTTCGTATATTTTTAGAACTAATGCTTCTGTTTGTTCTTTAAGCCAGAGAGCAAACATTTCAAGTTCTTCTCTGAAACTGTAACATCCGGGCCACATTGCGTACATATTGTATACTCCTTATGTTTAACCTTCTTACATCATGTATATCGGCATTTTTTTTTAAAACTTTAGGATTTTAAGTAAAATCTTTACAAAAATTTACATTTTTACAAAAAAATAATAAATACAATGCTTTCAGAAAAACTCTAGTCTAAACGGAGTATGTTTTGTACTTTTTTTTAAAGATTTTTAAAATTTATGTCGTTAAAAATATTGACTTCTGTAAAAATATTATTAAAAGTTAGACAAAAGAAAGGTTTAACTAAATATGGCAGGAATAGTGAATTTATTAACAAAAGTATTGACGTCATCACCTATGGTTACTCAAATTGACACAGTAACCAGAACAAGAACTTCAAATAACCCTTTTGCTCCTGAGGGAAATCCTTTTGTAACAGCTCAAAACAGCAATCCGTTTGCAACATACGGACAAAACAGACCTGTTGCCGGAGGATATTTTGCCGGTTATTACAATAACAGGCCAAATATAGTCGGACGTCGGCTATTTATTGAAGTATAGACTCAAAAATATACATTACAAAATCCCAAATTGTAAAGCCATAATTTTATGGCTTTTTTGTTTTTTTATTTCGTGATAGAATTGCTCACAGGGATTGATTAGATTGTTAAGTGGAGGATATATATAATGAAAGAGGCTTATTTCCCGCAGGAAATAGAAAAGAAATGGCAGGAAGTGTGGGAGAAAAACGATGTATTCCATACCCCTGATGATAGTGAAAAACCAAAATATTATGCTTTATCAATGTTTCCGTATCCATCAGGAAAATTGCATATGGGGCATGTCAGAAATTATACAATAACTGATGTTATAGCAAGATTCAAAAAGATGCAAGGATATAATGTATTGCATCCTATTGGTTGGGACAGTTTTGGTCTGCCGGCAGAGAATGCAGCTATGAAACACGGTGCAAATCCGGCTAAATGGACTGATGAAAATATTTCATATATGACAAAACAGTTAAAAATGTTGGGTTTATCTTATGATTGGGACAGGGAAGTTACTACTTGTAAGCCTGAATATTATAAATGGACTCAGTGGTTATTTTTGCAGTTATATAAAAAAGGTTTGGCATATAAAAAAGAAGCTGCAGTAAATTGGTGTAATGAATGCGGCACAGTACTTGCAAATGAACAGGTTATAGACGGAAAATGCTGGAGATGCGATTCTGTTGTAGAAAAAAAATTCCTTTCACAATGGTTTTTCAAAATAACAGATT
>CAJOPY010000123.1 GCA_905236505.1 Candidatus Gastranaerophilales bacterium | reverse complement strand
TTATTTTCTATTTACTTTTATTAAGAAATATTAAGCACCACTTTTGAATGTAACAAAATGTAAAGATGAATTTTATGACTTGACAATATGGCTGAAATCAAGAGATAATGCCTAACGGGACGGGACGGGACGGCGATGGCGAAGGCGAGGGCTGACTTTGGCAATTTTTATTTCTTTTCTGACTTTATATCTTTGTAAGATGTAATATACAGATAAATAAAAACAAGAAAGGATGGTAATTTATGGTAACACTTATTGACGGATCAAGAAAAGCAGCACGAGTATTTTTAAGAGAACTGCGCCACTCAGGAATGCACGAAGGACGAATTGTAGAAAAAAGGCTTGGTGATATTTCGCAGAGAGCATCTCTTCATAATGGTGAAATACATTTGAACAATTACTTAGAAAAAGGTGGTGTTCGTATTTCGGATTCTTTTGAATATGCCGGAGGTAAACTTAAACAGGGAGTGAGTTGTGTTACATCTGATACCGGAACTCTTTTTCATTGGTCGGGTAAAAAAGGTTTTTTAGGATTATTTAGAAAAAAACCTTATTCTGTGATTGATGTAACACCTCATGGTCAATCAATGCCGATTGCATATGAATGTCGTGTTGAAGGTTCATTAAATAATCCGAAGTCAGCAGTGCTATATGAATCGGTAAATGATAAACTTGTAGGAAAAACGGTTATTCCTTCAATGGAAGAGGTGAAAAAAATTGTTAGAGCAATTTTTAGCGGAGACAAGTCACAACTCCCTCTTATTTGAGCATTATAATGCAAACGAATGTAATTATTTGTATTAAATAGTTTAAATAAGTTTTTTCTTATTGAGATTTACTGTGATGTATAAATAATTACATATAGATTTACTTAAATAGTAAAAAAGGAAGTTAAACTTTGTGCTTAACTTCCTTTTTTTTTTGTTTATTTTGCTCATCACACCAAGCTGCAGCGTCCGTATGAATTTTTTTAATATTGCGCTGCTGTGATATATAAGTATTTATAATTTAAATGTATTCCATCGTAATTTTAATTACGGTATATTATCAAAGTTTACTGTGCGTGAAGTGCTTTTATAAAGTTGAATTATAATTGCAAATACTTTACAACAGCAAGAACTCTTGATTTCACGTTCAATTTTAAATATATTTCAGATAAATGTGCTTTAACTGTGTGAGTACTAATGTTTAAAGTATCTCCGATTTCTTGATTAGTTTTTCCTTGAGCAAGGAGTTTAAGAACTTCATTTTCTCTTTGTGTAAACATATTTTTCCTTTCTTTAAACTTTATAAATTAAATAAATTTTGTATTAATATTCACATATATATAATCGTAATACATATTGAAAACTTTTTATTAATATATTTTCCAAACCCATGCCAATTTTGTAAATTTTTGTAAAAATTTTTATTTTTTATTAAGAAATGTAACAATTAATCGGAATAAGTGTTATTTGTACAAGAAAATGTGGAATATAAATCATGTGGTGAAATGGTAACGGAATACTAACCGCACCGGGTGTGAAAATCAATGTAAACATTGATAAAATGAAAGGATTTTTTATGGAATCTATTAACTCTAACCTAAGTTCACTAATGCAATTGAATCAATCAGGTTCAGTTATAAATTTAAATAATGTTTTTAATGCAGTTCCTGTCAGCGGGAATTTTATGCAAAACGATATTGCATTTGCGCTTGCTCCGGATATATCAGGAAAGTTTGAAAATTTTGATGCAGTGATGGGCAATGTTTATACCTTTATGGAAGTTATAGATACATCCCGTTTCGGAATTTCACAGATGTTTTCACAAGGGGAAAGTATACGTTCTTTATTGGAAAAGGCAAAAGAAGAAGGGTTAACACCTGAATCTTTGCAGGCAATTCAAGACGAAGTTGATGCAAGAATAGCTGATATTCAAAATATACGTCAAAATACAAGATATAATGAGATTAATCCTTTTGACGGAGCAATTACCTTAAATATACCGAATTGGCAAGATGTTACTGGTGCCGAAAAAACTGATGATGAAGAAAGTGAATTAGCTGAGGTTTTGGCATCCTTTAAAATAGACATGTCAATGGTAGGTGATTCTAACGGAAGTGGCTTTAATATAGGGGCTTCTGCTACTATAGAAATAGGGTATACAAAAGACGGTGCATTACAGATTACAGTTGATGCAAGTATGGATTTTGATTTAAGCGGGATCCAAAAAAACGGTATTCAGTCAGATGAATCAATGGATATTATCAATCAATTCTTAAATCTTTTAACAGG
>CAJOPY010000122.1 GCA_905236505.1 Candidatus Gastranaerophilales bacterium | reverse complement strand
TGCGGGGGTAATTCAGTGGTAGAATGCCTCCTTGCCAAGGAGGATGTCGCGAGTTCGAGCCTCGTCTCCCGCTAATAAAAAAGAGTCCTAAAAGGACTCTTTTTTATTAGCTTTGTGTCAAAGGCGAAGAACGAGCGACAGAGCGAGTTGCGTGAGCGAGCGGAGGCTGGAGTGCTTTTGCTGAATGTGCGTAAGCACAGAAAGCAAAACACAGAATTGCCGTTCAACGCGAGCGAACAAGATACGAGTACCTTTTAACAGGACATTTGGTCGGAAGGGGTAAATAATTTTAGTTGGCAAGATAGCTACCTTTTTTCAGGACATTTGGTCGGAAGCGTTTCGTGTCATTGCGAGCCTGTGAAGGCGAAACAATCCAGCTTTTGCCAATTATTAAAGGTCGGAAATTGATAGAGTCAAAAAGTCCAAAATGTCCGGTTTTGGTAACAAAAATGTCCGCAAAAAGACTTTTGAAGGAGTAAATATTTACCTCAAGTACCGACAAAACCTAAATCATACAAAATGACAAAATAGGTAATTTGAATAATGGTGCAAAAAATTGCACCCTACGTACTAAATCATAGCGGTTGGAAGTGGTTTGAGAATTTAAGTTTCAAAAGGGCGAAAACGGACTTTTTGGGGTCATTTCATTTTTCAATAATCTTGGTAAATCGCCTCAAATCCAAACTACATATGCCCCTTAGCCATGTCCGATTTGTCCGTTTTGAATATTTGGTGCAAAAAGATGCATTCTATCTGCTGGTTACACTGCTATAGATTTTTTTGCATTTTGTGGATGATTATATGCATCTGCAATATCTCTGATAAAATTGTTATAATATTCTATTATTTCTGGATTTTTCTTGCAAGATTTCCTAATATAAGAGAGTTGTTGATTTAAATCATAACTAACAGATAAACTGGGAATTGATAATTCTATATTTTGTTCTACTTTATCACCAAATAATTTTTTATACTCTGACAATCCAACTCTATCAAGGATAGAAGATATTGTTTTATTTTCTTCGGTCATTAATGAAACAGAAACTTCCTGTATAAAACTTTGTTTATAATTTTCTGGAAGTTTTGAGATAATATCACCATATTTTTCATTCACTTGTTGTTTAACATGTTTTTGAACTATAGAATAGCTTTTAAAAAATTCGGCATACATCTCTTCTGCTGAAGTGAGGAAATATTTATAATCAGAAGATTTATGAGGATTTATAAGTTCAAATAGTTTTCCAGTGTTATATGAGCCTGAATCTTTTGCATGTCCCAGTTCGTGTATAAATGTGTTTAGAGAAATAGCTTTTCCACTGTTATAAATATTTATTGACTCATCTTCTGCATGATAAAATGCAGCTGCTTTAGTGCTGTGCGATAAATTCCCATAATTCTCTGTTTTTCCACCACGTTTTTGTTTGTTATTCTTTTGCGAAGTTATATACAAATCTTCAAGCTCATTACACATCAAATCTACGGCTGTATCATCACATTGTTCTAATATTGATTTGATAATTTTATCGATACTTTTATCATCCGTCGCTACATCAATATGCAAATTAATCTCTTGAGTTGAATTTGTTTTTGGGTCTTGAAACTTTAGCACAAAAGAATTGTATTCTACAAAACCTCCGGTATTTGTTGAACATTTTTGTGTATTTGTTTTAAAAACCTGAAATTTATAATTTGAACCGGATGTTGTACTGTTAAATTTTGGAGTTATATCTTCAAAATTTGGATATTTATACTTAATATCTTTTTCTTTTTCAACTTCTTCACGCAATTTATTGATATTAATTTCTCCGCTTTTAATTTTTTCATTTAATGAAGACATCTCATCATCTTCTATTGTACCATTTGCATTCTCTTCTTGATTGGACGATAACAAACCATCAACAGTACTAAATAATTTTCTAAGCAAAGATATTTCTTCTTTTTGAATAATTCCGTCACCTATACCATCACTGTTATCAACTTTGTCAAATACTGATTTCAAGGCACTGTTGTTTGACTTATTTTTGACATCAGCCCACTTACTGCCAATTTCTAAAAATAATTTTACGTATCCTTTACCTGTACCACTGTTGTACAAAAATGCCATAAACATCCTTTACATTTTTAACATAATAATATATCGACATAAAATAAAAAAAACTTTAATAATTTTAGAAAGAGCTTGCGGAAAAATTGACAAAAATTGTCAAAATTAAGTCATAATACGAAAAGCTTGCATTTACAAAACTTAACAAATTGACATTTTTTGTAAATTTTTGTTAAAAACTTGTCATTTTTAATGATTTTTTGCGGAACTTTTCCTGTTTTTACACAGCCTGTAGGGTGCAATTTTTTGCACCAAAAATTATCAAAATCTCTGTTCTTTCTTCTCAAACCGACTGTTATTATACAATAGCTAATTTTAGTAAATTATAGCAATTTTGTAAGGTCGGAAATCAGTTGAGTCAAAATGTCCGGAATGTCCGGTTTAGGTAACCGAAATGTCCGCTCATTTGCACATTTTTGTCCCAACATTTGCACTCAAAAGTCAACCAAATATATAGGTAGACTGAAGTCTACCCTACTTGCTCTTAAGTTATTGTTGGGCAAGTATGCCCAACCTACTACTACTGACTTGCTTTACCCATGCCACTCATTATAAGTTGCACTTACGACTTTTTCGCAACATTTTCTGTGAAGTTTAGTAATAGGGTCTTTTATTTTTGTGCAGATAAGTTTTATAATAACATAGAAAACACCTAATATAAGAAATATCGCAATCGGTGCATAATATATATCAGGTATATTGTCAAAAAGGCTCATAATTTTACCAATGCAAACAACTATTATTAAAAATCCCCAAAAACCAAAATAATCGTTGTTTGGAGAGTTTTTCATAATTTTATTAAACTCTTCATCAAGACAAGGTTTTCTAAAATAATATTTCAATCCAGTAGAATGTCCTACGCAAATTATTCTTACATCAGGATTCTTTTTGACTATATCAGGGTCGATACCTATTGCTGTGTTGTAATCTTCCCAAGCTTCATCTTTATTCCATGTTTTACCTTTAGCGTATTCACTATCTGTATGCCAAAAATAATCAGGTGGTATTAAATCCATCAAATGAAATTTTGCCATAGAGCGAAGATAGTATGCTCTTGCGTCATTTGGATTATTATGCAGATATTCGTTTAAATATTTAACAATTTTTTTGCAAGTGTCCGTTGATGGCTGTTCCCAGTAATCTTTAACAACAAGTGCCTTATAACAATCATCAATACTGCTTATAAAATTTGGTGAGTTCATGTTTGCATCATATCATAAAAGCTGGTAGGGTGCAATTTTTTGCACCAAAAATTATCAAACTCTCTGTTCTTTCTTCTCAAACTGATTGTTGTTTTACAACGAGCCTCGTCTCCCGCTCCATAAAGAGCCGATAGGATTTATGCCTATCGGCTCTTTATAGTTAAGATGCTTCATTTATATATTTGTCGGGTTAAAACCCGACCTATTT
>CAJOPY010000121.1 GCA_905236505.1 Candidatus Gastranaerophilales bacterium | reverse complement strand
TGTTCTTTTTTATTCATTATTGTTTCCTTTCGTTATAATCATTCAGATATTTTGTAGCAGTTTCAATATCTTTGCTTTGTTTGGATTTATTGCCACCCGTAAATAACAAAACTATTGTGTTATCTATTTCTGTATAATAAATTCTTAAACCATTATCAAATTTGAGTTCATAAAGTTCTTCGGAAAGTCGTCTTATTTTACCATACAAGCCTCGTTCTACTTTTGACAATCGTTTATCAACAATGAGCCTTAAACTTTTATCGAGTGAGTTGTACCATTCCAAATACGGAATTTTGTTATCTTCAGTTTGGTAATAGATAATTTCTTTCATGGTTATATTGTAGCGTATAGGCTACAATATTTCAAGTGGTAAATATTTTACAAATAAAATTCCTTTGTATCCGGTTTACAAGAGTCCCAATCAGACGAGAGAGAAGCATAGAAAGTCCGCACTTTGAGGACATTTGCAACATCGCCCTTAGAAATTGTTGTCAGTAATCCTGCAATACGGTTTACTATGTATTTGTTTAATGTTTTCATATCCTTTTGTGTCAGCTTGCCTTTTGAGTGCATTTCCTCAATTGGTCCACTGCGGAATGCAAACTGCGTAATCCCTTTTGATAACATATCAATTGTTTCAAAATCTAATTTTGTATTCATAATTTACTCCCTCCATTTTTGAAATGAAATTATTTTTCAAATAGTGGAAAAAGTAAATATGCAAAAACAAAATAGAAAATATTTGCAAATAGCTTAAAATTGAGATACTATCCAATTATGCTTATACCTATAAACGAAAATATTTGCTTTTCATTAAAAAACAACTTGACGGAACTCTCTTTAGAAGATTTCTCTTTAAATGCTCAAGATTATTCTGAGGAAATGTGCTCAAGGTTGGGTTTTCAGGAACTTTATATCTCTATTAAAAATAACTGGTATAGAGCAATTCCTGTGAATGAATTTTTTCATATGCGTAATAACGGAGATGGGTATTACAGAGCTGTTTACATACAAATAAATACTATCACTGGAGAATATTACATTGGTAAATTGAATAGACCTAGATGGTGTGATGTAAAGCGTTATAGAGGCTCTGGTTTAAAGTTTAAAAACAAATTTAATAATCATAAAAATGAATTCATAAGATATTTTATTGCAAGTTGTAAAACTGCAAAAGAAACAGAAGAAATAGAATCTTTTATTGTAAATCAAGATTTATTATCTGATGAAAAGTGTTTAAATTTGGTTGCGGGTGGTGGCGGAACTAGTGAACATCCTAGTGCTGCAGAAACAAGTGAGAAAAAACGTCAATATATGAAGGCACATCCCGAACAGTATAAACCAATGCTTGAAGGAGCAAAAAAATATTTTCAATCAGGAAATACACCAGAACTTATCGCTAAAAATAAAAGAGTTAAAGAAACAATGAATACAGATAAGTATCGTGAAATGACAAGAAAGCGTATAAGAAAATGGATAGCAGAAAATCATGAAGAATATGCAAAATCAAGAGAAAATTGCCGTAACAGCATAAGAACAAAGGAGTGTCAAGAAAAGAGAAAAGCTAGTTTAGAAGAATGGAAAAAGGAAAATCCTATTAAATATGAAGAATGGCAAGAAAAGCTTATAAAGTCAAGGACAAGTGAAAATGCCAAAATAAAACGAAAAGTTAGTATGAAATTATGGAAAGAAAAAAATCCTGAACAAGATAAAATTAATACTCAAAAACGGGCACAGGCTGCTGCAAAGAAAAACAGTAAAGCAATATGCATGTTGGATTTAGAAACTGGAGAAGTAATAAAAAAATTTGTAAGTCAACATGAAGCGGCTCGATGGTTAGTAGAAAATAAAATGGCTAAGAATACTAACTGTGTTTCAGCTATAAATGCAGTTTGCCTCAAAAAATATACAATAGGTCATGGCTATCATAAAAAAGCATATGGTTATGGATGGTGTTTTGTAGAAAATTAATAATTATCTTTTTGCTCTTTATAAGAAAGTGCTAAGCATAAAGCAATAAACCAAGTTATACCAGCAAAAAGTCCACACCAAGTTAAGATTTTAATTGTAGTAATTTCGTTATGTGCAAGATTTTTATTATTTGCAATGTTAATTGGTAAAGTAAAAATCTTA
>CAJOPY010000120.1 GCA_905236505.1 Candidatus Gastranaerophilales bacterium | reverse complement strand
TGTGAATATTTAAAATTGCCTAATTTTGCATTTAGATTTTACAAATCGTTACATGTATTATAAAACTAATAAAAATAAAATTTGCTAAGTAGATATATAAAATTCATGTTATAATTTTTATGCGCAAGTACAACTGATAAAAGGATATAATTTATGGAAACTATAGATTTAACTTCATTTGAAAATGCGATAAAAAGCTTAGAAGATGTAATCAATGTATATAATTCCGATTCATCAAATCTTTACATGCGTGACTCCATGATTCAAAGATTTGAGTACACTTATTCATTATCAATAAAAATGATAAAAAAATATTTTGCAAGAAGTGCTTTTGAAAAAGAAAATCTTGACGGAATGACTTTTTATGAAATGATTAGAACCGCAAATCGTATGGAGATATTAAAATCAAATCTTGAAACTTGGGATAATTATAGGCAGAAACGAAATATGACTTCTCATACATATAATGAAGATGCTGCAAAAGATGTTGTTGCTGTGATCCCTGCATTTAAAGATGAGGCTGAGTTTTTATTAAACAGATTAAAGGAAAGATTAGTATAATGTTTGGATTAGAATACAGACACGTAGAGTTTATAAAGGATATGTTAAAAAAACACATACCTAATCCTGATGCTAAATTTTATATATTTGGATCTCGCGCTAAGGGGAAAAACAGACCTTATTCAGATATAGATATTGCAATAGATTGTCCGGATATGACTTTAGATAAAAGGCTAAAACTTTTATCCGATTTTGAAAATTCAACATTCCCTTATGAAGTAGATATCGTTGATTTAAACACAATAAAAGAAAATTTTAAAAATATAATAAAAGATGATTTAGTTGAACTAAATATAAATAAATAACGGGAATAATATTCGGATTATATTATAAAAAAATCGTCAAATTTAAACTTTATTAAAATTCAAAAGATTTTTTAATATCATCTTGTGTAGTTTTACGTTATGTACTCTTAAATAATCCACACCAATTTTCATCATTGGATAAGATATTACGCCGGTTAAAATATCTTTTATTTCATTATTATTTTCTTGAACACCCAAAAAACTTTTCCGTGACACTCCAAACATTATCGGTTTATTTAGCGAAAAAAACTCTTTTGCGCGGTTTATCAAAATGAAGTTATCCTCCATCTGTTTTCCAAAACCTATTCCTGGATCCAATATAATATTATTTATCCCTAAACTTTCCGCATATTCTTTTTTTGATTTTAAACTCTTATAAACTTCTTCCGTAACATCTGTATAAAACGGAGAATTCTGCATAATATCAGGGGTTCCTTTTGTGTGTTGAATAATTACTCCTGCATTATATTTTGAAATAATGTCCGTCATTTTTTTATCATATTCCAATCCGGAAACATCATTTATTATACAAACTCCGTTGTTCAAAGCGAAGTCTGCAACTTCCGAACTTCTTGTATCAACGCTTACAGGAGTTTTTATATTCTCTTTTTGTATAAACTCTAATACAATCTTTAAACGGGAGATTTGTTCATCCGGTTCTACCGGCTGAGAAAACGGACGGCTGCTTTCTGCCCCAATATCTATCATATCAGCTCCGTCATTTATCAATTGTATTATATGATTACAAGCATCTTGAGGGTTTATAAACTTTCCCCCGTCAGAAAAGGAATCCGGAGTAACATTCAATATACCTACAATCTTTGTTTTTTTTACCGGTTCATTTATCAACTCTTCAATATAAAGAGCAACTGTTTTTAATCCGAAAGGTTGTTTTTTAAGTTTTTCTGCAATTTTTTTTATTTGAGATATACTTCCGCACAATATTGCATCAGACAATTCTATTTTTCCTGTTACAACATCCTTATTAGTTGCCAAATCAGCTCCGACAGTAAGAGCCGTTTGCTTTATTATATTTGCTTGTGCGACGGTTAAATTACAAATTTTTAAATTTTTATACTGAAATTTTTCAGATGCAATTGAAGCATACCCGTTATCAAACCCTATTTTTTTTAGCTCCGAAACAACATCCTCTGCAACAAGTTCTTTTATTAAGATTTTATCCATATACGAATTTTATCATGAAATTATCATTTCTGTTTTTCTGACCACTTATTATACAAATCAGGACGTTTTTGTTTTGTTCGTTCTATTTTTTGTTCTTGTCTGTATTCGCTGATTAGTTTATGATTTCCGTTTAATAATACTTCCGGAACTTCATATCCTCTATAATTTCTGGGCTTTGTATATTGCGGATATTCTAAAAGCCCGTCTGAAAAGCTGTCATCATGCGCTGATTCTATTTTGCCCAGAGTTCCGTTTATTTTTCTTGAAATACTGTCTATTAAACATAACGCAGGAAGCTCTCCTCCTGTTAAAACAAAATCGCCTACTGATACCTCTTTGGGTTTAATAATATCTCTTATTCTCTCATCAAAACCTTCATAATGTCCGCATAATATTATTAATTGGCTGTATTTTGAAAGTTCGTCAGACATTCTATCGGAAAAAGGTTCACCTTGCGGTGTCATCATTAATGTTACACAACTGTCATATTTTTGTATATCCTCATAGCAATCAACATAAGGTTGAGGCATCAAAACCATGCCGGCACCGCCTCCGTATGGAGTATCATCTACTTTTTTATGTTTGTCTAAAGTATATTCGCGCGGGTTATGTGCAAAAACTTCTATTACGTTATCATTTACCGCCCGTTTCATTATGCTGCAATGAATATACGCTTCAATTAACTCAGGAAACAATGTTAGTACATCATATCTCATGAAAGTAATCCTTCAATATTATTTATTAGGATTTTTCTGTTTTTTATATCAACACTAAGCACAATAGCTTTTACAAACGGTACTAATGACACTTTTTTTCCTTCTGTTTTTACTGATAATAAATCGCTTGCACCATTATTTGATACACCGACAACTGCACCGACTTTTTTATCTCCGTCATATACGTCAAGTCCTACAAGTTCATCTATCAAATATTCGTCTTCTTCCAAAAACTCTCTGGCAGTTAATTCTTCCACAAAAATTAATTTATTTTTGTATTTTAATACATCGTTTAAATTATCAATCCCTTTGAATTTTACAATTGCACATTTTGGAGTAAAACGTATGCGCGAAACAGTCAGCACTTCATAATCAGTACCGTTTTGGACATACACCTCTTTTAGCTGAGATAAAAAATCTTCACGATTTTTTGAATATCCCAATTTCGCTTCACCTTGAACACCATGAAAATTAAGAATTTTACCTACAGATACAAAGTTATTCTTCATCTTCTTTCTTCTTTGGTTTACGTCCTCGTTTTGGTTTTTCTTCCGGCTCTTGCTCTTTTATCGGTTCTTCTGCGACAACTGTTGTTTCGGGTTCTGTTTTTTCAGAATCAACCTCTGCTTTTTGAGCTTCTTCCATAGCTTTTCTTTCTGCTTTTTGAGGGTGCTTAGCAACTAAATAGTCTGCCGGTTTATCTGTTCGTTCTTCATTCCAACGATCTAAGCCCATTTGTGCACGTATTAATTTAATACCAACGTGTACACGCCACTCATCCATTTTTAACTGCGCTGCTATAATTTTGTGGCAACCGATAGGGGGTAGTGGCAAAAGCGGCTCATACAAAGCTTTTATTGCCATCATTTGATCTGATGATATAGCCAATTTTCTTTTCGGAAACGGAAGCTTTGGAAGCATCATTTTTTGACGCACCAAATTTATTCCAAAAAATACTTTTTGGGGTTCTACACCTATTTTTGCTCCGATTACTTCGTGAGCATCCGGATTAGGTAAAGGAAGCATTGCTTTATATAATAATTCAATTTGTTCTAATTGCTCCTTGCTTATTAACAACGGTTTTGGTTGTTTATGTTGTTTTTTCGGTTGAGGACGGCGCTGAGGCTGAGGTCTTCCGCCTCCTGATGCATAATTATTTCTAAATCCGCCGGGACGTCTGTTCTGATTATATCCGCCGCGATTATTGTTATCACGTCTTTGATACCCGCCTTGTTGACGATTATCTCTTTGGTATCCTCCGTTATCTCTGCGATATCCGCCTTCTTCACGTCTTTGATATCCGCCGTTTTCTCTGTAATTATTTCTGTACCCGTCGTTTTGCTGTCTTGAATAGTTATTTCTTTGCTCGCGCGGTTCTGCAGAATACGAACTATAACTTTGCATTGGTTGTTTTTCTTCGGATGATACATCACTCCCCTTGTCCGCATACAAACAATTCGGACATATCACTCTTTTGGGGTTCTTTGTTTCAAATTCAGCACCACATTTAATGCACTTGTTTACATACATAATAAAAGCCTCTTAATCAATAAAAACATTCTAATCAATAATCTTAAAATTCCTACTAATTTAAATAATATAATGAGATTTAATAAAAAAATTAAGTTAAAAACCAACTTACAACATGTATTATAACATAAATTCACATTTTTGCAACTTTTTTAAATACAAAAATTAATATTCCGCAGAATTCTTATCCAGCTTGTCTTTTATGTCTTTTATCTCATATGTTAATCGTTTTAATTCACATTTTATCGGATCCGGAATTCTGTTATGCATCAATACACCGTCTTGGTTTATAAATTTTTGGTGAACAACTCTTCCGGGAACACCAACTACAGTTGAATTTTCCGGTACATCTTCTATAACAACGGAGCCTGCACCTATTCTTACATTGTCCCCAATCGTTATATTACCCAAAACTTTTGCTCCGGCTCCTATAATAACATTATTTCCCAACGTCGGGTGCCGTTTCCCATGTTCACTACCAATACCGCCAAGCGTAACTTGTTGATATATAAGCACATCGTCACCGATTATGGCAGTTTCACCTATAACAACACCTTCTCCGTGATCAATAAAAAATCGGTTTCCGATTTGAGCCTTTGGGTGAATTTCTATTCCGGTTATTATCCTTGTTAAATATGATATATATCTGGGAATAAACGGTATTTTCCAATAAGCAAGTTTATGAGCTATTCTGTGAGCCAAAAGTGCCTGAAAACCGGGATAACAAAAAATCACTTCCGCCAAATTATTTGCCGCAGGGTCTTTTTCGTAAATAACTTTAATATCTTCTTTTATTTTGTTTAATGCTCTTATTATCATATTATTTCTACCATACTGATAAATAACGGTCGCCTCCGTCAGGAATGATTGCAATAATTAACTTATCAGGATATTTTTCTGCAAGAATATTTGCTGCACAAACATTTGCTCCGGCGCTTATGCCGCAAAAAACACCGTATTTCTTTGCAAGTTCTTTTGCACATTCTGTTGCATCTTCACCGCTTATTGCAATTATTCCGTCTAATTCATTATTCTTACATATATCAGGTATAAAATTTGCTCCTATACCTTGTATTTTATGAGCAGATGCAAACCCTTGCGAAAATAGCGGACTTTCTTTTGGTTCTATGCCGTACACAATTGCACTCGGTAAATATTTTTTTAAACCGACCGCAGTTCCTCCCGTTCCAATACCTGCAGCAATAACTACATCAGCTCCGTCTGTTTCTTTCTTTATTTCTTCTGCAGTCTTTTTATGGGCATTAGGATTATCCGGATTTGCAAATTGCATCGGCATAAAACTATTCTCAAATTCTTTCAATAATTCATTTGCTTTTTTTACAGCACCTTGCATACCCTCTTCTTTTGGGGTTAAAACAAGCTCCGCTCCGTATGCTGATATTGACTTACGTCTTTCTTCAGACATACTTTCCGGCATGCAAATTATAAGTCTTAAACCCATAACAGCGCAGCACATTGCAAGGCCAATTCCGGTATTTCCGCTTGTCGGTTCTATAATTACCGTATTTTTATCAATTTCTCCTCGTTCATAAGCTTCTTTCAGCATATTATAAGAAGCTCTGTCTTTTACGGAACCGGACGGGTTAAAGTATTCAAGTTTCAGACAGATATTGTTTTTATATCTGACAAGCGGAGTATTTCCGATAAGTTCTAATACGTTATTATATATCATAAAAGCCTTTCTGATAAAATTTTTGTACAACAAAAATTTTTATCATCGCTCAACATAACAATTATTTTAATGAATCAATCAATTCCTGTATTACGTTTTCTTGTGCTGATATTTCGCTTATTCTTGCATTTGTCTGCTCAACAAGCTCTTTTGGCGCATTAGCAACAAACTTTTCATTCTTCATTCTGCCCGACAAAGAATTTTTTTCTGCTGTAAGTTTTTCCAATTTCTTTTCTTGACGTTTGATTTCTGCATTTAAATCTATCAAATCCGCAAGCGGAATAATTAATTTTGATACAGAAACAACCGCTGTAGCACTCTTTGGCGGAACAGGCGAAGACGGATCTGCATAAGTAACTTTATTAACTTTTGCAAGTCTTTTTATATAAGATTCTATTGAAGCAAATATCTCCTTTTCTCTTCCCGTTGAGCGCACTTCAACGTCTATTGTAGCAGAAGTTGATATATTAAAGCTTTGCCTTACATTTCTTAATGAAGTTATTGTATCAAAAACGAGCTTTGTTTCTTCAGCTTCTTTTGAATAAACCAAATCTTCTCTATAAGTCGGATATTCCGCAATAATAAGTGCTGAAGTATCTTTTTTAGCAGGGATTAGCTGCCATACTTTTTCCGTAATATGAGGCATAATCGGATGTAGCATACGGAGCGACATATCCAAAACATATCTTAAAACCCTTTGTGTGTTGAGTTTTAAATCTTCATCCTGCAGTTGTATTTTTGCAATTTCCACGTACCAATCACAATACTCGCTTCTGAAGAAATCGTACAAAGTATGCGCAATCTCGCCGATTCTGTATTCTTTCATGTTGTCATTAACTGTTTTTGCGGTTTCGTTCAATTGATTTAAAATCCATTTATCAACAAGAGTAAGCTTTGATTTATCAATCGGTTTGTCGTCAACACCCTCTAAATTCATAAGCACAAACCTTGACGCGTTCCAGAGTTTGTTAGCAAAGTTTCTTCCGTACTCAAATCGTTCATCGGATATTTTTATATCTTGCCCGCCATAAGTACAAAGAGATGTCATAGTAAACCTTAAAGCATCACAACCGTATTTATCAATTATTTCAACCGGATCAATAGTGTTGCCCTTTGATTTGGACATTTTTTGACCCTTTTCATCTCTGATAAGCCCGTGAATATAAACATCTTTGAACGGAGCTTTTCCTGTAAATTCCAGTCCCATCGTAATCATTCTTGCAACCCAGAAGAATATAATATCAAATCCCGTTACAAGAACACTTGTCGGATAAAACTTTTTAAAATCATCCGTTTCGGAATTTGGGAATCCCATTGTTGAAAATGGCCATAAGCCTGATGAAAACCAAGTATCAAGACAATCAGATTCTTGTACATAATTATCCGGATCAGGATTTTCTTTTGCTACAACCATTTCACCGGTTACTTTGTGGTAATAAGCGGGAATTTGGTGTCCCCACCAGATTTGACGGGAAATACACCAATCACGAATATTTTCCATCCATCCTAAATAATTTTTAGTCCATCTTTCAGGTATAAAATTAATTCTGCCGTCTTTTACCGCTTTTATTGCTTCTTTTGCCAGCGGTTCCATTTTTACAAACCACTGCTCAGAAAGAAGCGGTTCAATTGTTGTATTACATCTCTGGCATTTTCCTACATTATGTTCGTGATCTTTTACTCTCAGTAAAAAGTTGTTGTAGGAGAGCATATCGCAAACTTTTTTTCTGGCTTCATATCTGTCAAGGCCGTGATATTCAGGCGGAACCTCAGCACAAGCTTTCATTTTTCCTTCACCGTCTATAACCCAAATCGGGTTAAGATTGTGACGTTTTCCTACTTCATAATCATTTGGATCGTGCGCAGGTGTAATTTTTACGGCGCCGGTTCCGAAAGACTTGTCAACGTATTCATCAGCAATAATCGGAATTACACGGTTTGTTAGCGGTACAAGTACTTTTTTGCCTATAAGTTCAGAATATTTTTTGTCAGACGGATGAACAGCTATTGCAACATCGCCGAACATAGTTTCCGGACGAGTTGTGTCAACGATAATTGCACCCGGTTCATCAACAAGCGGATATGATATTTCCCACATATGCCCCTGCTCTGTTTCATACTCGGTTTCAATATCTGAAATAGCAGACTGACAACGCGGACACCAGTTTACAATATAGGCACCTTTATATATTAAACCCTTGTTATAAAGTGTTACAAATACCTCTTTTACAGCATCAGAACGCCCTTTATCAAATGTAAATCTTTCTCTTGAACGGTCAAAAGATGCACCAAGACGCTTCATTTGGTCTAAAATTGTACCTTTGTGTTCATTAGTCCATTCCCAAGTTTTTTCAAGGAATTTTTCACGCCCTAAATCGTGTCTTGTAAGTCCTTCTTTAGCAAGCTGTTTTTCAACAACGTTTTGAGTTGCAAGCCCTGCGTGGTCGGTTCCGGGAATCCAAAGTGCTTCATAACCGCTCATTCTGTGATAGCGGATAAGAATATCCTGCAAAGTTTCATCCAAAGCGTGTCCCATATGCAAAACACCTGTAACATTCGGAGGCGGAATTACGATTGTAAACGGAGGTTTTTGAGATTTTGCGTTTGCTCTGAAGTATCCTCCTTCTTCCCAAAACTTGTACATACTCTCTTCGGTTGATTTCGGATCGTATACGGTAGGCAGTTCCGATAACCTGTTTTGTTCAATAGTAGCGTTATTTTCCATTGTAATTCCTCTCAAAAAATTTCTAAGAAAATGATATCACAAACAAATTTTTTACTCTATATGTATGATTTCAATTGGCATGCCGGTACACTATAATAAGAATGTGTTTGGAGAGAGGTATATATGAACAGACGATGGTATGATACAAACGAACATACGGAAAAAGCTTTGGAGCTTTTAAAAGATTTGGACGAAAACCAAAGAAGAGCTTTGTCAAAGGATCTTACTACCATTGTTAAACAAATAAAAGAAATGAAAGAAGAGGACGAAGAATCCGATGTAAGTATAGGGATAGACCGTGTTTTCGGATTGTATAAACTCTCCAATTCAAGAAGATGGTACGACAAAGTCAGCATTCTTTCATACGCTCTTAAAACTATGTCAACACT
>CAJOPY010000119.1 GCA_905236505.1 Candidatus Gastranaerophilales bacterium | reverse complement strand
GCAATGGTTGATATGGCAGATGCAATAATGGCACAACGAGCTTATGAAGCAAACTTGGCACTTGTTAATATCTCAAAATCAATGGCTGCAAAAGCTGTAGAAATAGGAAGATAGTTTTTAAATTTAATAAATTTGTTTTTAATTTGTAAGACTACGGCCGGTAAACAACTCTTTGTCATCACAAGACTCGTTGGAATAGCGGCGATTCAGCTTATTCATAAATAATCGTCAATTTAATCAAATACAAATATGACTTTGCTTAAACTATTTTTTTTTAAGTGAATAAATTAAAAAATCTTACTCCTTCTCTCAAGAAGGAGAGTGGGTGAATGGGGAGAGTGAGCAAACAAAAGACAAAGAAATTAAAAGTTCTGATACGAAATAATGATGTATTCACTTCTAAATATTAAGAAATATTACAATTGTAAAGATTTTGGAAAAATCTTTACAATTTGCTATGTTTTAGTTATAGCAGTCAATCTGCCCGAATAAAATATAGTAAAATATCAAAATTTTCCTTTTCGGATTAAAGTTTTAAGAAAAAATGCCGATACTATATATTGCAATATCAAAACTCCGATAACAGGAAGAAAGGAAAAATAAAATGAGTCTTTTAGGCGGTAGTTACGGACAACCATACAGTTCTTCTTCATATTGGCATACAAGCACTCGTCTTACAGGTGCAGCACCAGGTTCATCAGTAGAAACCGGAGCATCGGCAGAAACCGGAGCATCGGCTGAAATGGGCACCCATACAACAGTGAATGGCAGTGTTTCATTTAGAATTGGCGGCAGAGAAATCACAATGGATATGTTAAGCAAATGGGAAAATATGATTGCACGTTATGAAACTGCTTATGTGGGATTATCAGCCAGTAACGCTTATGTAAAACAATGTGACAAAGACATAAAGAAATCAAAGACTAGTTTGTTGAACAACCCTACATATCGTCAAGGATACTATTCTGCTAAAAATAATAAAGACAACTATGAAAAAGAAGTAAACTCTTTGGCGCAAGAGTTTAAAAATGATGGTTTTATAGTAAATGGCGCCAATGTTACTTGGGGTTCAGGCGGATATTATGGGCTGGATGTAAGACAATTTATAAATGTATGCAGAGGTTGTTTAAATAATGCAAGAAATACCGGTGTTTCACCGAACCCGTCTATGGGATAAATAATAAAACTCGTAAAGTATAACAGTTCCCTTTGTTTTTAAACGACAAAGGGAACTATTGCTTAGAGCAAAGATATATCAAATTTACACAAATTAATATAAATTATGTGTTATAATTTTGGTATGGGGAAGTTTGATTTATTTAACAAATTTAACAATGCCGTCGTTGTTTTGAATGAAAACAAAGAAACTGTTTTTACCAATCACGTTTTTAAGCGTATTTTTACGGATTATGAAAATATCAGAAAGTTTTCTCACAAACTTTATTACGATGTTTGTGCTCTTGTAAGCAATGATGTAACTGTTCATTCTCCTATTATTCAGGCTCTTAATTCTCCGCAGGATTTTTCAGCTCACGTTATGTACCAAACCTACACAAATGACTATTATTATTTTGATATGAATTCTACAAAAAGAGGAAAATATACAGTTATTATCCTGACTGATGTTACAGCAAAAGTTAATTTGGCAAACCTTCAAAAAAAAATCCTGACCCTTAAAACAAAAGCAAATTTTTTGGAAGAAGAAAATAAAAATATGGCAAAAATCCAACTTCAAGCTCAGTCGCAAGCCATGAAACTTTATCTTCTTAATAATATTTCTAATATAATAAGAGAATCTATAGATACATCGGTTATCTTAAAATCCGCTCTAAACGAACTAAAAGAAATGTTTGGGGCGTTTAAAGGATATTATGCAAAATCAAACAACGATAATTCTTTTACAATAATAGAATCACTAACACCAACAAATATTAATAAAAAGATATCCTATGAAGCAGATATAAATGAAAGAATTAGCACCGGTAAGCTTTCTTGTGTTACTTGCAGAAAAGAATTTCACCAAGCCGAACCCTTCAAAGAAAATGTTCAAAGAATTATACTTCCTATCTTTCATCTAAATCAAAAACTCGGAATAATAGTTTTATTAACCAAACAAAAGGTGAAACTTGATGACACGCTTGAAGTACTTATAGGTGTATCTTCTCAACTCGGAAATGCAATTATTCAATCCGAATTATACAAAAAAAATGCAGTTATGGTTAAAAATCTTACAAAAACACTAAAAGAACTTAAAGAAACTCAATTGCAGCTCATAAATTCGGAAAAAATGGCATCTTTAGGTCAATTGGTTGCAGGTGTTGCACACGAAATAAACACTCCTGTTGCTTCTATAAAGTCAAATAACGAAATAGCAAAAAAAATTCTTACAAGAATGGATAATAATGAAGACATAAGCCTTTTACAAGAAATTAATAACATTGATTCAGAAGCTATTCAGCGCATAAATCGTTTGGTTGTTTCTCTGAGAAAATTTGTAAGACTGGACGAAGCAGAACTTCAAGACGCTGATATTAATAAAGAAATAGATTTGACGCTTGATTTAATCAGGCATGAAATAAAAAATCGTATTGAAGTTGTAAAAAATTACGGTGACATTCCTCCGGTAAAATGCTATCCAAATATGTTAAACCAAGTATTTATGAATATACTTGTAAATGCAGCACATGCAATAAAAGACAAAGGAACTATAACTATTGACACAAAATACAAAAATAATAATTTAACAGTAAAAATAAAAGACGACGGATGCGGCATAAAAGAGCCTGAAAAAATATTTGATGCCGGATATACCACAAAAGGTGTTGGGGTAGGAACCGGCTTAGGACTTGCTATTTCACAAAAAATAATTGAAAAACACAAAGGCAAAATAAAAGTTAAAACAAAACTAAATAAAGGGAGCGAGTTTGATATTACTATCCCCAGTGGGTAATAATTATTAAATTTTGTAAACCAGCATTTTTGTTGATATTACTCAATTTCAACCAAGCAGCAATTAAAATGATTATTAAATTTTGTAAAATTATCTGTCCGACTAAACAAAAATCTGAAAAAATATGTTATATTAATAAAGCTAGAATAAGTGTAAAAAATACCCTATATCCTGGTATATGTAACAAAAAATTTACAAAGTAAAAAAAATGAGCAATTTCTAAAAAGAAAAAAACTTTATATAACTGTGTAGAAGTTAGATAACCATGTTTTCATTGGAGGTAAAGTGTATGACAATTACAGTTAACAGCAAAAAGAAACAAGTAAAGAAATCTTTTCAGGAACTTATAAACGACCTGATGGGTTCAAGTTCTGAAAAAGTTCGTTATAATGCTGCTAGAGTACTTGGAGAAATGGGCGATTCAAAAGCTGTTGAACCGTTAATTAATGTATTAAAAAATGACAAAAACGGTTCTGTTCGTTTGTATGCAGCTCGTGCTTTAGGTGAGTTGGGTGATTCAAAAGCAACAGAACACTTAATCGAATCATTAAGAGAAGATCGTAATGTTGACGTTAGAGTTCGTGCAGCTCGTGCGTTAGGCAGATTGGGCGGAAAAATAGTTGTTGAACCGCTTGTTGAAGCCTTAAACGATGAAAATTCTCAAGTTTGCATAACAGCAACAGATGCACTTATAGAAATCGGTGATGTTGCAACAGATGCATTAATGAAATCATTAGACCATGAAAAAGTTAACGTAAGATGCGACGCAACAAGAGCATTAGGTGAAATCGGAAATAAAAAATGTGTTGATAAAATTATCAATATGTTATATGACGAATGGGTTAACGTCAGAATTTACGCCGTAACTTCTTTGGGTAAATTGAACGACGTTAAAGCGGTTCCTGCACTTATTGATGTTATGAAAAATCG
>CAJOPY010000118.1 GCA_905236505.1 Candidatus Gastranaerophilales bacterium | reverse complement strand
TCTTTGCGCTCTTTTCAACTTTCTTTTGTTGAGCCGTATCTTCTTTTGTATTTTCAAGTGAGGCAATGTTTTTGAAGTCACTCTTTTTAAAAACCTTAAGGGTCATAAGATTTTTAATATAATTCAAAGAAAACTCTGTTAAAGGAATTGCGGTTGCAGCAAGAGCTATAGCAGCTTTTACCGGTAAAACTTTTTTGTTGTTTTCTTTTGTGAGAACATCTTTTTCTGCTTTTTTTAATAAATTAACCCCTGTTTCTGCAACATCTTTTTTAAGATTTTTAGGTAAATTTTTTGAAAAACCTTTTCTTGCAAGGTGTTCACCAACAAGAACAGGTGATAAATATATTAATGCTTCTTCAGAAGTTTCAAGAAAAGTATTTTCGGTTAAGTCCTCAATACTTCTTGAAAAAACAACTTTTGGAAGAAGACAAGTTGAAACATCTTGAATATAACGGGTAGTAGAAAGACCTGACGCGCTCTCCTGATGTCTCAGAAAGCGTGCTGCAGGTCTTAATTTTTTCGGCAGTGTGTTGATTAGTATTTTAATATTATCTGACATTTTAAAATTTTTCCTCAAACATAAACAATTTGACAACTTTTAACCTGTCCTCATTGTCTATATTGCAATTGAATGATCATGGCAAAAAGGGCAGTTAACAGAATCTGCGCCACCATAAATTATTCAATTTGCAGGATATTCTACACATATTATTTTCTTCCATTCCTACTATCAGTCTGTTTTATCCGTTACTTTGTTACGTTACATAGATACATTGATAGTATAAAACATTATTTATTATTTGTCAATACTTGATAGCAAATTTTATTTTTACCGGTTTTATAAGAGTATATATAGAATAAAAAGGAATATTTTGCTAAAATTATATCGTATTTATAAATAGGAGAATAAAATGAAAATTCTATCACAAAACAATTCATTTAATCCAAGTTTTAGCAGTTTTAACATCAGCTATAATTCGGCAGAAAAACTTGCTAAAATGCCTAAAAGCTTGTTGTGCAGCTTGTTAAAAATAGGAAGAAATTTTGAAAAATCTGAATATATTGATATAGAGTTATTAAGTAATCTAAAATTAAGGATAAAAGAAAAAGGCAATGTATGTTCTTCTATCACAGAACCAATAAAAGTACTAAAGCCAAAACCTCATCAAAATCATATCCAAATCTCCGGTATTTATGACGGGGCAGATTGTGATACAAAAACAAGAGGAAAATTTTGCCGCACTTATATAGAATACGTCTCTCCAGAAGAAGCATTAAAAGGATATGAGCGTATAAAAAAGAGTGTAAATAAAGTTGAAGAAATTGAAATTATAGCAAAAGAGATGGAACGCAGCAAAGTTATACAAGAAAATAAAGAATTTTCCAGTCTTGAAAGAAAAAAAGTTCCCTTACACCAAGTTCTTATCAGTAAATATGGCGACATAGTAAAAGAACGGAAATAGCTGTTAAGTCATACTTTTAATAGCTTCTATAGCAACTTTAATAGCGGAGTCTGTATCGTGGACAACAGGATTATCCAAACCTTGTTTTTCTCGTTCCTGATTTGCTACAACAAGGAATACTGAGCCTACTTTGACTTTTAAAAAGCTTCCTGCTATGAAAAGAGCTGCGGATTCCATTTCAGAAGCAAGTGTTCCCATTCTCAGCCAAGCTTGCCATTTGTTTTCAAGTTCATAACTAACCGGCATTATTTCGGGATTATGCTGACCGTAAAAAGCATCCTTGCATTGAACAACACCTATATGGTGAGGTAAATTAAGTTTTTCTGCTGAGTTTTTAAGAGCAGTCACTATACTATAGTCAGCTACGGCAGGAAATTCAATAGGAGCGTACTCTTTAGAAGTTCCCTCCATTCTTATTGCTCCGGTTGCAATAACAAGGTCGCCGCTTTTTACATTAATATCCATACCGCCGCAAGTTCCGACTCTTATGAAATATTTACCTCCAACTTTTACAAGTTCTTCTAATGCAATCGAGGCAGACGGGCCGCCAATACCGGTAGAGGTAACACTAACCTTAGTACCGTTCAAATATCCGGTATATGTTACAAACTCCCTTCTGTCTGCAACAAGTTTTGGTTCATCAAAATAAGCGGCAATTTTTTCGCATCTTTTAGGATCACCCGGAAGAATAACAAACTCTCCTACATCACCTTTTTTTAAACCAATGTGGTATTGAGTTCCGTCTGATGAATATTTCATATAATCTCCTCTTTAGAAAAAACTATTTTATCAATTATAGGTATAAAAGTCAATTAATTATACGAAATTTTCAAAATCAGATAGTTACAAAAATAAGCTGTGCTTAACGAAAATGTTTATTATTTTCCTGTAGAGCCAAAACCGCCTGCACCGCGAACTGTTTCTGAAAGCTCGGTTACAACTTCAATTTTAGCTTGTTCGTATTTAGCAATAACCATTTGTGCGATGCGTTCTTCCGGTTGAATTGTATATTCTTCGTTTGATATATTGACAACCGCAACACAAACTTCTCCTCTGTAGTCTTCATCTATTGTTCCGACACAATTTATTAAGCTTATTCCGTGTTTTATAGACATTCCTGAACGAGGCCTGATTTGCGCTTCGTAACCATGTTCAAGCTCTATTTTTAGCCCTGTCGGAATTAGCTTTCTTTCAAGAGGTTTTAGTGTTATCGGTTCTGATATTGCTGCACACAAATCCATGCCGGCTGCGCCTTCTGTTTTATATTCAGGAACCGATTTGTTATGTTCCAATCTTTGTATTTTTAAAATCATAATTCTCTCCTTAAATATATACTTCCTCTCCTTGAGGAGAGGGCTGGGGTGAGGTGTCCACCCATACTCAAATGTTATGCAGTAATAATTGTTTTTCCGTCAATAACCTGCTTAGGGAAAATAGTTAAAGTTTCAATACCCATTTTTTTATCAAGTTTTTTTTCTTGATTTACAGGGTTTGTCGTATTGTTTTCCGTATTTTCATCAGGATTAGCTTTAAAATTCATAAAACTGTTTGCATACTCTATAAATAAATTTCTTCTGTCTCTTGAATCCGTAATTGATGATACTTTCATGTAATATTTCCCTTTTGATGTGTGATAATGTTTACGTGAATAATTGTCTTTCATATAGGATTTAAAGTCAATAAAATATAAAAGTTTGTAACGAAAAAATGTTTGTGTTAGAATTTAAATACTAAATTGAAAATTAAATAGTCAACCTTATGTGTCGGCGTGGCGGAATTGGTATACGCGCACGTTTGAGGGGCGTGTGGAGAAATCCTTGCGAGTTCAAGTCTCGCCGTCGACACCATATAAAATAATGAGGCTTTATGCCTCAATTATTTTATATAGTTGAAGCGGTCGGGCTTTAATCACCTTTCGGGGGTTCAGCGGATTTTGCGTAGAGTGAAGCGTAAGCGAAACTCGAATGTTCTGTCTCAGGGATTTTGAGATAAAGTATCCCGAGTTTGACATATTTAGTCGGAAGTTTTAAAAAAATACAAAAATTT
>CAJOPY010000117.1 GCA_905236505.1 Candidatus Gastranaerophilales bacterium | reverse complement strand
GTATTATCAATTCTTTTAATAGTGTAACTTGTGTGATAGTTTTTTTAATTACCTTTGTTTACTACTTCTTTTTACTAAAAGCTTTCAAACCTGCAAACAAGCCGCCAAAAAATCCTTTTGTTACTGTGCCTGCTACTGTTGACAACTTAGTTAAAATTTTAAGCGGTGAATTTTCAATAAATTTTTTTACTTTATTAACACCTTCATCGGCTTTTATAATAATTCCGCTTATTATCTCGACAGACTTATTAACATTCTTTAAAGTAGGAACGAGTTCCTCTTTTACAATATCAGTAGTTTCGTTAATGTTATTAGTAAGTCTTGAAAGTTCAAATAAAACCTTTACGAGCATTATGCCGACAAGTATTACGATAACACCGGTTGCATATGCTAAAAATGTTAAACCCTGATATAATTGTCCGATTTCCATGATTTTCCCTTATTATTTTTTATCGGGCATATCTGCCCATCTGCATTCTCAAGTTTCAGGGAGTGGAGTACCATTCCCGCCTTATATTTACCCCACCCCTAATCGTGATCAAAATTGAAGTTTGATTCGCTTTCGAGTTCTTTTGCTTTTCTCATTTTTTTTGATTTAAGCATACTTCCGAATTTCTTATATTGTTTTTCCAGTTTATATTTTAATAAATCAATTGATTCCAAAGCTTGTTTTTTAGCTTCTTTAACTTCTGGTGAATATTTTTCTGCAAGGTCACAGACAGTATCTTTAACTTTTTCTCTCATCTCTTCACCGGGTTTCGGAGCATATAATACACCAGCTGTTATACCGCCTAGAATTCCGAGAATAAGACCTATACCGAAGCCTATTGATGATTTATCTTTATCGCACATATAAAACCTCACTTATCTTTGTAATGTTCTCGCAAGAGTATTGTATCATGTTTTTGTCAGTTATTAAAGTACTAATATGCTTATTCTGTTATACGTTTTTCGACTTCTTTCTTTACAAGCCAGAAAGTCAGGCCTCCGAGAAGACTTTTTATTTGCCCTAAAATCAGATTAATAAAAAAGGACCTGATGTTTTCGGCGATTATAGGAGAAAGTTCCGCAATCTGTTCTGAAATTTTTGTAACGGTCTTCATTAAATCATTAATTTTCGGGTTAAGTTCCTTTGTTAATGAGTTATATTCTCTGAGCAGTTTATCAGCCTTAAATAAACCGATTAAAACGGCAGCAGTGATTATTAATTCCGCAATAAAAACTATTGATGTAAGTATATAAAAAACCATGTGATTCTGCCTATTTTTGTATTATTATAAATTATAATTCATATAAGTAATTTTTTGAATACACTGTTAAGGGGGAATATTTTTGAGGGGTAATTATCTTATTTCATTATTTCTTGCAAAAGCAATAAAACTGGGACTAAACATAACAAAACTTTCAGGCGGAACATCTATCATAGGTAAAATTGTTCTGAAACTTTGTCCCGATTTTCTATCACATACCAATAAATATATAAAAACAAAAATAAACGTCACAGGAACAAACGGAAAAACTACAACATCAGGCTTAATATCACATTTGCTGAAAAAAAGCGGTAATTCGGTTATTAATAATGCTCTTGGAGCAAATATGATTCAGGGAGTCGTAAATACTATAGCTGTTGACCTTAATCCGCTCAAAAAATATGACTATTCTGTTATAGAATCAGATGAAGCATTTCTTGAAGTTATCTACGATAAATTTGAAGCAGACTACCTTGTTGTTACAAACCTGTTTCGTGACCAATTAGACAGATACGGAGAACTGGCTACAACAAAGAAATTTATTCAAAACAGCATAGATAAAAAACCTGATATAACACTTATTCTTAATGCTGATGACCCTTTAGTTGCAAGCTTTACCGGTGGAAGTAAGCATATATTTTATGGAGTTGAAGAGGTAAATTATGAAGACAATTTAAAACCTTCAGAAAGCCATACTGAAGAAGCGTTCAACTGTCCTTGCGGAAAACCTTTAAACTATGATAAAAAATTCTACGCTCAGCAGGGGCATTATTCGTGTGATTGCGGATACAAACGCCCTGAACCAAAATACAAAGCCAAAGTGACTTTATATAAAGACCATTCAGTTTTAGAAATTAACGGCGAAGTATTTGAACTCCCGTTAGTTGGGTTATTCAATGCATATAATGCACTTGGAGCAATATCATTATGCAAAGAACTTGGTATTAAAACACAAGAAATTCAAAAAAATATTAAAACATTTAAAGTTGCATTTGGAAGAAGTGAGGTTAAATTCCTGAATGGAAAAAGAACTTTGATTCAACTTATTAAAAACCCTATCGGCGCAAACGAAGTCCTTAAAACTGTTGATAAAGACTCAACTCTTTTAATTGTAATAAACGACAATTACGCAGACGGACGTGATGTTTCTTGGCTTTGGGATGCTGAATTTGAGGTATTGAACCCCTCACCCCAACCCTCTCCCACAAGGGGCGAGGGAGATATTTTCCATAAAGAGATTGTAGTTTCCGGAACCCGGGCAAATGATATGGCTCTACGTCTTAAATATGCAGGAGTCGATACAAATAAAATCAAGGTGATATCAGACATAGAAAAGGCTGTTGATTATGTAGGTAAATCGGCAGATAATAATATTACAATTTTGCCGACATATACGGCATTGCTAAAGTTAGACAAGATGAAATGTTTAAAAAGGGTAATGGGATAAAACCTCACACCCAAACCCTCTCCCAGTAGGGGCG
>CAJOPY010000116.1 GCA_905236505.1 Candidatus Gastranaerophilales bacterium | reverse complement strand
GTTGTTGTTTTTTTGCCTTTCTGCAGTCAGGGCATCTTTTTGGCTTATTTGTTAAACCTTTTTCTGCATAAAATTCTTGCTCGCCTGATGTAAATACAAACTCAGCTCCGCAATCTTCACAAATAAGCTTTTCATCTTCGTACATGATTTTCTCCTAAATTCAGTTTACCATCGTCCATCTCTGAACTCTGCCATATATTTTATACTTTTTTTCCGAAATCGTCAAGTATTTTGAGATTATAAAAATATCCGCGTTTTGCTTGAAAACTCTGTGAAACAATTTTAAATTATCGGGTTAATAAAAAACGAACTATTTTAATATTTTCCTATGTTCTGCGTTTTAACACTAAATAATTTTAAACGGAAGAAGTGTAATTGATGCCAAAACTTTTGCACTTGATCTTGTAAAATTTCTAATATTTTTTGTGCGTTTTTCTTTTTCTCTGTTTATTTTATCAAAATCAAGACCTTCACCGTAATTATAACGTTCTAAAACTGTTCCGAAGTCTGATACTTGCTGTAATTCAGGAGTCATTTCATAATATTCACGCAAATGATATTTTTTTTCAGGCTTAAATTCCGGCGAAGATGCTATGTTATCGCATATCATACTTCTTAGGTTCATTTTTTTGCCGCTTTCAATATGATGTTCCGAATGTTTTCTGTGAAAATCACCAACAAATGATTTTGAAAAACCTAATGCATATAATATTAATTTGTCTAAATCGTGAGTTATACTGTCTATTGAATTTTTTCCGAACAATTCTCTTTCAACTATAGAGAATACAACTTTATGTTCATATGTATGAGCTATGTTTCTTTTGTAATTATCAACTCTTGTTTTAAATTTTTTAACTGTATTTTTATATAAACTACTTGCAGAATTTAAAAGACCGGTCGCACTTTCGCTCGCAACCGGTCCTTTTACAAACTTATCCGCATTTCTCTCCGCACTCTTCAGCGCCATCTTACGCACACCCATGAATGATGGCTCCTTAGTTTTTGCGGGAGCAAATGAGTAATTATAGAAACTATTGTCCAGATTACACTTTATTACCATATCTAATTTTTGCATTAAACAAAATTTTTTGCAAGTTTTTATTAACATTTCTATACAAACCCAAGAAATATAAATAAAATTAACTATTTTGTAAATTTAACATTCTTAATATTTGTTAATAAATATAATTTTTTGATTTGTTTTTTAACTATATAAGCGCTTTTTTTAGTGCTAAAAAAACTTCTTCGCTTATTAGACCCCTATTAACATCTTCATTTATTATATTTAAGGCTTCTTCTTTATTTAGTGCCCTATGATAAGCTCTTTCTTCTGTTAAAGCCGAATATTTATCGGCAACCGAAAGAATTTGTAAATCTATTCCGCATCGAAAATCGCTCTCTACAGCAGGATATCCGCTGCCGGATGGTGTTTGATGATGATATTTTATTAATCTGAGAACATTTTCTTTTATACCCTTTTGCTTTAAAAGTTCGTATCCTAATTCTGAATGGAGGTTCATTATTTCTTTTTCTTCAGGAGTAAGAGAGCCTTTTTTATTTAAAATCTCTTTAGGGATAAAAATTTTTCCGAAATCGTGAAGCATTGCAGCTTCCTGTAAATCAGGAAGGTTTACTTCTTTTTTTGTATCGGCGGGTAGTGCCGAATAAATTTTTGCAGCCATAACACGAGTTTGTGTTAAGTGCCCTCTTTTCATATCATATCCTCTATTGCTTGCATATTAATCTTTAACGGCAAGTTGTGTTCTTTTAAAATTGCCATTATATTTGGATTTGACTTCGCCATTGCAACTATTTCAGCTTCGCTTCCGATTTTTGAATAAATAGGGTTTGTGCTAAATCCGTCATTTATCGGTTCAAAAGCAAATGTTTGATTGCTTCTGCTTCCGGCTTTAAACACCGGCGCTTTTGGCGCAGTGATATTTTGTATTTGTGTAAATAAGTTTAACTTAAATGTCACGCTAAATCTTTCCTATAAGGTTTTGAGGTTTTAGTAGAATATTTCAGAGCATGCAAAATTGCAATATCTGTTTAAATATATAAAGTATTTTTTTAATAAAAATTTGATTAAAAACCATATAATTTTTACAAATTGTTACAGTTTGAAGATGAGGAAAACAAAACTTAATTGACACATTATTGCCGTATAAATACCTATTCCGTTTCTTGCACGGAAGTTAAAAAACCCTGTTTAAAAGGAATATTTTTGTTTACAAATCCGGTTCTTACAATATTTCTGCCGAACTTTTGTTCAAGTTTATCCAAACTTTTTCCCAAGCGTTCACTTTGTATGTTATTTCCGTTTCGGTTAAATAGCTGAAGCTGCTCTTCTGCGGCAGAATTAAATTTTTCCAAAACTATTCCGATGCTTCTGTATAAAGTTTGAGGGTTATACATTTTTTCCAAAATTTCAAACGCCGGTTTTGATATGTCAAATTCAAAATTCATGGGATAATCAAGTTCTTTTTTTTCATAGTATGTTTTAAAATCTTTGGTTTTTAGCAAAATCCCTATCTCTGAACATTTACAATCTATTTTTCTTAATCTTTTACAACAGTTATGAATATGTATAGAAAGTTCATTTTTTAAAAAATTCATGTCGGAACTGAATTCCAAAAAGGACTTTGTATCGCTTATGGATTTTGGTAATTCTATTTCATTTGATATTGGTGAAATCATTGTTCCCAAAAGTTCAGATTTAGTTACAAGTCCGTTTTTACCGAAACGTTTTTGTATCCAGCTGTTATCCCGTTTTATAAAATCATAAGCTGTTTTTATCCCGTATCCTCTAAGTTTTAAACCTAATCTGTGTCCTATGCCCCATACTTCATCAATCTCAGTCCTTTTCAGAAGCTTTTGTGATGTCATTTTTCCGGCGCATGATATTCTGTTTTTGGTGTTTTTAGCTTTATCGGAGGCTAATTTTGCAAGTGTTTTAGATGTGCTTATCCCGATAGTTACAGGTATATCTGTTTCATTGAGTATTTTTTGCTGAATATAAAAAGCTAAATCATAATAATTTTTTTTATATAATTTTGTAAGTCCGGTAAAATCCACAAAAGCTTCATCTATAGAATATACTTCCACTTTTGGGCTGAATTCTTTTAATATATTCATAACGGAATTAGAAATTTTTGTGTAAGCATAGTGATTTGCAGGTATATAAATACATTCCGGATATTTTTCCACTGCTTGAAAAAGCGGAATACCCATAGGAACTCCAATAGCTTTTGCTTCTTTTGATCTGGATATTATACACCCTCTCTCGCCTGATACCACACTAACAGGAAGCCCTTTTAGTTCCGGATTCAGCTTCCTTTCGCACGATACAAAAAAACTGTCACAATCTATCAGTGCTATATAATTCATAAAATTTTATTTACAATTCCCATTTATATTCTATCTTTTTTTCTTTTGGATTATATACTTTTTTCATAGGCAAAATTTCTGTATATAATCCTTCTTTGTACCGGTTCACATACCATTTATGGAATTTAAGCGCACGACTAATATCGGTTGTGCTGAATTTTTCAATTTTTTTCCCGCCTTTAATTTGGCTCATTTTATACAATGCGGTAATTTGTTCACCGGTATCTATATCAAGCATAATATTACTTTAACATTATTAAATCGCTCAGTCCAGTTTTTATAAAACGTATTTTATAAGTATATCTTCGCCGATTTTTCCAAATTCATAAATTTTTAGTTTTTTTGCATCTTTAATTTTTAAAACAGAATCTCCGTTAAAACAACTGCTTCCCGAATTATCATTCAATATCTCGGGGGCAATAAACTGAAATACTTCATCTATAAGATTTTCCTTTAAAAAAGAGCCGGCCAATGTTCCTCCGCATTCTAAAAACACAGAACAAATTCCCATTTTGTATAGTTCTTTTAAAACTGATTTTAAATTAAGTCTGCCGTTTTTTAGAGGCGTATTATTTTTTGTGGCAATATATATATTACCGTCCTTTAATATGAGTGATTCTTTGGGAATTCTTTCGTCTTTATCTAATATACATTTAAATTTATGCTCCATTTTTGGATTATCGGCAATAACAGTATTAGAGGAAGTCATTATACAATCATATTCTTTGCGCATTTTATAAACTTCTTCTCTTGCTTTTTGAGATGTTATCCACTTGGAATCACCTGTTTTTGTTGAAATTTTTCCGTCTATTGTTGTTGCGGTTTTCAAGACAACATACGGGAGCTTTTTAGTTATGTTTTTGATAAAAATTCTGTTTAAAAATTCAGCTTCTTCTCTGAGCACCGAATCAACTGCTATTCCTGATTTTTTTAATTGAGATATACCGTCTACTTTCGGGTTTACATCTTTCATTCCTATTACAACACGCTTTATTTTTTTTTCTATTATTAAATCGGTACAAGGCGGAGTTTTGCCGTAGTGTGAACACGGTTCCAGATTAACATAAAGAGTTCCGCCCTCTGCTTCATTATTTTTAAGTTTTAATAGAGCATCACGTTCTGCGTGGTTTTCACCGCATTTTTTGTGGTATCCTTTTGATACAAGTTTTCCTTCTTTGTTTAAAATAACACATCCAACCATAGGATTAGGAAAAGTTTTACCCTTGCCTTTCAGTGCAAGTCTAAAACATTCACGCATATATTTTTCATCTGCATTTTTCATACTTGTTTTCTTTATCTACTGTTACTTTACTTATATTTATTTTACTTCCGACTGAACAAAATTCGGTGTGAAGTATTTGTTAGCTGTTTTTACTATATCTGAGGCGGTTACTTCGTCTATGAGTTTCATATATGAGTCTAAAAAATCATATCCAAAACCGTAGGATTCAAATAGGCCGCTATTCATTGCTTTATCGCTATTTGTTTCAAGAGCAATAATAAAACCGCCCTTTAATCTGTCTTTTGCATTTTGAAGTTCGCTGTCTGATACAAATTCACTTTTCAATCTGTTTATTTCATTCATCATTTTTTGTTTTGAATACTCTAAAGAGTTCGGGTTAGTGCCTATATATGTCATAAAAATACCGCCGAGCATTTTGGGTGAATATGATGAACCAAGCTGATATGCAAGTCCGTCCGATTCTCTGAGATTGCGATATAATCTGGAACTTAGTCCTGAGCCTAAGAGCGTGTTTATAACTTTTAATGCGGCAAAGTCTTTTTTATCTGCGACATTTGAAGCTTGCCATCCTAAAAATAACCATGCGGTTTGTAAATCCTTTATGTCTTTTGAAATAATTTTTGGAGAATTCAGTTTGGTTACACTATAGTCAGAAAATTTGAATAGAGGATTTTTTTTATCTTTTAAAATATTTCCTAACGATTCATTTATTTTATCCGAATGTACATTTCCGTTAACTGATACGATAATATTTTTTGCATCGGTAATTTTATTATAATAATCAAGTACATTTTTTCGGGTTACAGAAGGAATAGTTTTTTCTAAAACTTTGTTTGTGTGAGAATAAACACTTCCTTCATATATTGCTGTTTTAAAGTTTTCAATTGCAACATTCATCGGAATATCCCTGCGCTGCTTTATTTTGGATAATATCTCGGATTTCTTTTTTTCAAGTTCATTATCGTCAAAAACAGCATTATTCATTATTTCATATAAAATGTCTAACGTTTTATCAATTTGAGCTGTTGTTGTTTGAATATCAATAGTAAAATAATCATCATTGCAATTCGGTTCAATTTTTATACCGTATTCGTCCATAAGTTCGCTTAGTTCTTGAGAAGAATATTTTTTTGTTCCTTTTAACATAGTTTCAGCCATTAGGGTTCCTTCGCCGGGAACTTTTTCTAAAAACTCACCGCCTTTTGCGATAATGCTGATTGCAATTATATCATTGCTTTTGTTTTCATTAATTAATACAGTCGCTCCGTTATCAATTGAATATTTGGTTATACCGGCAGATTTTGATATTTCGGAATAAGTGTGTTTTGTTGTATCCAAACTTGCAGGTGCAGACTTGAATGATTCGGGAAGTACGATTGAAATAGCACTTTTATTTTTTCCCAAATATTTTTGTGCCGCATTTTGAACATCATTTGAAGAAACTTTTTTTATTCCGTTTACGTAGTTTTTATATAAATCTGAACTTCCGGTGAGTGCCATTATGTAACCGAGTTCGGAAGCTATGTTTGAGGTGGATTCTCTTGAATAATAAGTGTCCTGAATAATTTTATTTTTTGCTCTTTCAACCTCTTCTTCGGTTACGCCGTATTTTTGTATGTGTGCTATGTTTTCAAAAATAGATTTTTCTAATTTTTCCGCATTATTAGGTGTGAAATTTGCAGAAATGTAAATTATGCCGTCATCTCTAAAACTGCCGTTTGAAGCATAAACAGAATATGCAATACCTTTTTGCTCCTTAATATCTTTGTATAATCTGGAAGACTTTCCGCCTCCGAGAATTTCTGCTAAAATGTCCAGCGCAAAAGAATCACAGTCAGTAATTCCGACACCTCTAAAACCTATCATCATATATCCGGATTGAGTATCAGCATATTCAGTGTGTGTCTTTTGTGCTTGAAGAATATGTTCTTTTTTAAATACATTCTTCACAGGCTTTCTGTATGGCTGATTAAACGAACTTTGTATTTTATTAAGAGCTTTATCTGTATCTATGTCCCCGACAACAATTGTTATCATATTTGACGGAGAATAATATTTGTTAAAATATTCTAAAATCTCCTCTCTTCTCATTGTGCTTACATTGGTTTCAGTGCCTATGACTTTTCGTTTATAAGGGTGATGAGAATACATAAGAGCATTTAAATTGTCATAAACTTTTTTGTTCGGCGAATTGCCATCTTTGGATATCTCTTCTAAAACGACCTTTCTTTCCTGCTCAAGTTCTTTTCTCGGAATTTGCGGGTTAAGCAGCATGTCAGAATGCAAATCTATTGCGGTATCATAATCTTTAGAAGGAATAGTTATATAGTAATGAGTGAAATCTTTGCTGGTTGCAGCATTAACGACCGCACCTTTAGATTCTAAGATTTTATCCATCTCTCCGGTCGGATGAAGTTTTGTACCTTTAAAGAACAAGTGCTCTAAAAAATGAGATATACCGTTATTATTATCATTTTCGTTGATGGAGCCCGTTTTTATCCATGTATCAATTGTAACAATCGGATTATTGTGTATTTCGTAAATAACAACAGTTTGTCCGTTTGGAAGTTTATGAACCGTATAATCTTCCGCAAAAACGCAAGACATAAATAAAAACATTACAAAAACAGATAAAATTTGTTTAAATATGCGCATTATAAAAACCCTCATCTTTAACGATACAATACTATAATAATACATACATAAATTATTGCATATAGCTTGATTAGATAACTAAGCCAATTAAATTAAAACGGAATTATCCCCTCTAACACACCTGATTAATTTTAATCAGTTTTAAATCCGATTTGTGTAGGTTTTGTTCTATCAATCAGCATATCAATAGCTTGTTTTAATTCCTGTATATCGGCTTTATTATCTTTACAATGCTCAATAAAATAATGTTCTAAATCGTCAAGCCGTCTTGCTAAATCCCTATGCTCTATTGCATATTGACGGAGTTGTATAAATGCTCTAACTATTTGTATGTTTATCTCAACGGCTTTTTTACTGTTTAATACACTTGATAACATGGCAACTCCATGTTCTGTAAATGCATAAGGTGTAGTTGGTGAATGTTTTAATGTTTTAAACCTATCACAATTTGTGATAAGTTCATTTGCCTCGTCTTTACTGAGTCTGAACATAAAATCACCGGAAAATCTTTCAATGTTTCTTTTTACTGCCTGATTTAGAACCATTGTTTTAACTCCGTATAGTTCTGCCAAATCTCTGTCTATCATAACTTGTTTGTTTCTGATTACATATATTAAATTTTGTATTTGGACTAAATCGTTCATAAGTTCATTCTACAATATTTTCATGCAGTTGTTTATATAATAAAAATATTGATATTACTGTTTTTAAGGCATTTTTTATATATACTGTGTCCAATAAAAAAGGATTACTTTATTGTAATCCTTTGGAGAAAATGTATATTTTTGAGTTTCACGAGAATTTAGATAAATTTTTAAGCAATGACTTCTTCTTTGAAATAATCAACGACAGTGTCTAATACATTATCAAAGAAGAAGTCCAATTCTTGTGACAATGTTGTGTTAGATAAATCTACATTTTGAGTTTCTTTAAATCTTGACAACATTTCATTTTCGATACGCATATTTTAAATCCTTTCCTGATTTCTTTTCCAATCATCTTTTTGCTTACATTATACATATCGGCATTTTTTTGAAAAACTTTAGCGTTTTATTTTATATTGTTACAATTATTTACATTTGATTTGAAAGCGGGTGGATGAAAAGTGAATAGAAATACCGGTAATATACCTTAGCCTCCTTGCATCCATATATTAGCTGTATTAAAATGAAAATGTGAAAAACAAATAGTCCGCAGAGAGAGAGTAAAAAAATATGTTTACAAAGCAAAAAACAAATATGGAATTAGAAATTGAGGAACAAAAGAAAATTATTCCTTATATATTAATGAGATATATAAATCCTGAAACAGGTGAAATAAAAATAGATTTACCGCAAAATATAAGAAAAATTGTTTTGGTTGCAAGCGGTTCTTCGTACCATTGTGCAAGATTTGCGGTAGATTTGTTGGAAAAATTTTCCGGAATTGAAACAAGAGCAATTTATTCAAGTGAATTTTTGCTAAAAAGTGTAATCCCGCATGACGAAAATACGCTTTATATATTTATTACTCAATCCGGAGAAACGACGGATACTCTTAAATCGCTGGAAAAAGTTAAATCTGCAGCTAATTTAGCAACTTTATGTATTACTAATAATGAAAAATCTACGATTTGGAATATGTGTGATTATAAAGTTGCGTGTTTTGCGGGAGAAGAACACGGTATTGCAGCAACAAAATCTTTTACGGCACAAATGCTTTGTCTAATATTGATTTCTTTAAAACTTGTTGAAAATGTACATGGACAAGAATCTACAAAAACATATAAAGAATCACTTATTCATCTTCCTGTTATTATTGAAAAAGCGCTCGCAAGACGCCCAGACATCAAATCTGTTGCAAAAATACTGGCAAGAGAAAAAAATATAATTATTACTGCTGACGGAATTTCATATTCACTTGCAAAAGAAGTGGCATTAAAAACGAAAGAAACATCATATAAAAATATAAGTGCTGCTATTTTGGGAGAATTTATGCACGGACACGTGGCTGTGCTAAATAACAAATCAACACTAATATATATTGCTGTTGATACAATATCAGAGCGTTCAATAGAAAATCTTAACAAAATAAAAACAAATTATAATCCGAAACTCATTATTATAGGACCCGCAGGAACAAGTATAAAACCTGATATTAACATATATATAGAATGTGAAAATGAAATTCAGCAAATGTTTGCCAATGTGCTTATCGGTCAGCAAATAGCACTTGAAACGGCATTAAAATTAAGAAGAAATGTAGACCATCCAAAAGGTTTGCAAAAAGTTGTAAAATAAGTACAAAAGTGTTAAAAAGAAATACGTTCAACCTGCGGCTTTTTATTTTTCATAAGTTGCACGTGATAAATCTGTTTCAAATTTGTCGCTTAAGACGTGTAAAAGTTCTATTTCATTATCAGATATATTTGTGAAAATTTCCGTAATATATTTTTTCATTTTTGGCATATTCTTTTTAACGATTTCTTCTCCCAGTGTTGTAACTTTTATAAAATATACGACTCTGTTATTCACTCTGCCTGAAATTCTTTCAATAAGTTTTTTCTGTTCCAAAACTTTTAAAATTCTGTTAGTATTGGATTTATCTTTCATTATTATTTCTGATAATTGCTGTTGATAAATATCTTTAAAACAAGAAATCGTATCTAAAACAACAAATTGTTCTATGGTTATATCATTATTTTGGCTGTCAAATCTACGTCGCAGTTCGGATTTTAGATTTTTTAAAATCCTGTCTATTGAATAAATGATAGTGTCTTTATAATGATTTCTTTTAATCTCTTTCATACCAAATTAAGTATAATATTCTTGTAAAAATCAGTCAACCTAAGAAATTTATCATTATTTTAAGATTTTCAGTATATTCTTTTGTTTATGATATAATAGTTTGTGAAGTGAGGATATAATATGACAAATTTGAGAGATAAATATGAAGTGGTAATTGGTTTGGAAGTTCACGCTCAATTGAAAACCAAGTCAAAAATATTTGCGCCTGATTCAACAGAATTCGGAAGCGAACAAAATTCGCACACAAGCGCAATTACTTTAGGCATGCCCGGTGTATTACCGGTTTTAAATAAGGAATGTGTGAATATGGGTATTTTACTCGGTCTTGCTTTGAATTGTGAAATACCTGCAAGATGTAAATTTGATAGGAAACAGTATTTTTATCCGGATTTACCGAAAGGTTACCAAATTTCACAATATGATGAACCTATTTGTGTAAACGGCTGGTTAAATATTAAAGGAAAAAGAATAGGTATAACCCGTGCACACTTGGAAGAAGATGCCGGAAAACTTGTTCACGTAGGAGCAGCAGGAATTAACGGAGCTACATATTCGCTCGTAGATTTAAACAGAGCCGGAACGCCGCTTCTGGAAATAGTTTCCGAACCTGATATGCGTTCTTCTGAAGAGGCGAGAAATTATATGGAAGAGCTTCGTAATATAGTTCGTTATTTAGGTGTATGTGACGGAAACTTGGAAGAAGGTTCAATGAGATGTGATGCAAATATCTCAATAATGCCGAAAGGTTCCGATAAATTTGGTACAAGAGCTGAGATTAAGAATGTAAACAGTTTTTCTGCACTTCAAAGAGCAATAGAATACGAAATTGACAGGCAAATAGAAATTGTTGAGGAAGGCGGAGAAGTTGTTCAAGAAACAAGATTGTGGGACGACAATCTAAAAGAAACACGTTCTATGAGAGGAAAAGAAGACGCTCATGATTACAGATATTTTCCGGAGCCGGATTTAATGCCATTGGAAATATCAAGAGAATGGGTTGAAGATATAAGAAAAACTATGCCGGAACTTCCCGAAGCAAAACGTCAAAGATATATGGGGCTTGGATTAAGTGAATATGATGCAAGCGTAATCGTTGAGCAGATGCCGTTAGCGTTGTTCTTTGACAGGGTTCTGGAACTCGGTGCAAATCCAAAAACCGCAGTAAACTTTATTATGGGTGAAATTGCCGCATATTTAAAAGAAAATAAAGTTGAGATTACGGATACTAAATTGACACCGGAAAATTTGGCGGAATTAATTTCTTTAATAGAAAAAGGCACTATTTCAAATAATATCGGTAAACAAATTCTTACGGAAGAAATGATTACCAAAGGCGAAAACGCTTCTGCTATTGTTGAAAAGAAAGGATTGAGCCAAATTTCAGATGAGAGTGCAATTAAGGAAATTGTTGAAAAAGTTGTAAATTCTCATCCTGCGGAAATAGAATCATACAGAAACGGAAAGACAAATCTTTTAGGTTTCTTTGTCGGTCAGGTTATGAAAGAAACAAAAGGAAGGGCAAACCCGAAAACCGTAAATGAACTTGTCAGAAAAATGCTTGAAGGCTAAATTTTATGGTTAGACTTTTTGATGAAAAACATTTTGATAAAATCGCAGATTTGGTATACAAGATATTTCATGCGCAAGAACCATATACTCATATTGTAGAGGTTGATTGTCCCAGAGTATCTCCTTGTATATATGCAATGTGGCATGGACATCAAATGGCGGTTTACGGGGTAAGAGATAAATACAAAACTAACGTGTTAATCAGCCGTTCAAAAGATGGTGAAATAGTAGCAAGAGCGCTTGTAAAGATGGGATTTAAAGTAATTCGCGGTTCTAAAGGTAAGCAGGGTGCTGTTGAAGCTTCTATGCAAATGATATCGGCACTAAAATCCGGAGAAGACTGTGCGATGATGATAGATGGTCCTAAGGGTCCTCCGCGAGTGGTTAAAAACGGAGTTATAAAAATAGCAAAAATGTCAGGAGCTCCTATTGTACCGGTTACTTGGTATTCTATAAATCCGACTTTGGTTACTTTTCCTTCTTGGGATAAATTAAGAATGCCTATATGGCACACAAATATTGTAAATTTATACGGAAAACCAATATATGTGACAGAAGAAACCGATAACGAAGAAGCAAGAAATGAGCTTCAAGCAAGTCTTGAGGAATTGGACAGAAAAATTCCGGAAGCTTATAAAGAGGTATACAAATGGGGATTGTGGAAAAAGAAAAGGTCAGACTCCTCGCAATACAATTGGAATCCGTAATCGGGGATATCAAATTAAATATTGAAACTACTCAAAATTTAATTGTTGAAAATATTTTAAAATACGGAAGTGTAGATTTTGTATTCTTGCCGGAAGTATGGACTGTCGGCTGGCATGTACCTAATTTTATTGAATCTTCCGAAAGTTTAGAAAAATCCCGCGCCGTAAAAATGCTTTGTGATGTTGCTAAAAAGTACAATACAAACATTATAGGCGGAAGTTTTATAAGAACGGGTGATGACGGAAAGTATTACAATTCTTGCCCTTGCATAAACAGATTGGGCGAAGTTGTTGCCGTATACAATAAAAACCATCTTTATTCTTACTACGGAGATAATGAAGGTGGGTATATAACGCGCGGAAGTTCTCCTGTTATGGTAAAATTAGACAGAATAAAAATCGGCTTAACAATTTGTTATGATATAAGATTTCCTGAAATATACCGAGCATACAGAAAAGCAGGAGCAGACATTCTTGTTAACATGGCTGCTTGGGGAAAAACTAAAAAAATTGCGTGGGATACTATGACAACTTCACGTGCGGTTGAAAATCAAACATATATGGTAGCACTTACTCAAACGGGCATGCTTCATGACGGGAAAGAAAATTTGGGGCATTCATTTATTGTTGATTATGAAGGTAAAATTTTGGCAGAAATTAATGAAAAAGAAGGCGGAATTTATGCGGAAATAGATTTAAATAAAATGTATGATTTCCGTGAAAAATGTACTGTTTTAAAAGATATACAAAACTCTTATGAGGTTATTGAAAAATGAAAAAACTTTTGATTTTATTTATATTTTGTTTATTAATTTGTACACCATCATATTCAAAAGAAAGAATTGGCAAATTATCATTATTAATAAAGAATTCAGGAATTCCAACGAGTTCAATATCAATATCCGTAAAAAATACTGACACCGGAAAAATTTTGTTTTCGCAAAATGATAAAATTTTAATGCATCCGGCTTCTGTTCAAAAACTCTTAACCATAATACCTGCAGCGGATATTTTAGGTGAAGATTATAATTTTGAAACATCGCTTTATTCAAGAGGGGAAGAAAGTTATTTGTTAAAACTAAGCGGCGATCCGTATTTAAAAACGAAAGAGTTACAGGATTTAGTTTCATCAATAAATGAAAAAAAAGTTAAAAAAATATATATAGATGATTCCGCTATAGAGAAAAAAATGTGGGGCGAAGGCTGGCAATGGGACGATGATTTAAATCCGCTTATGCCAAAATACAATTCATATAATCTTGATTCGAATCTAATGAAAATAACTGTGGTTTCTTCTGAAAAAAATAACGGTGTAATTATTTTAAATCAAAACAAAGTTCCGGTAATTTTTATAAATAATGTAAAAAAAGGCGAAATTAATAATATATCAGTGCAGCGTAATGCAGAAAATTTAAAAAATACAATAGAGCTTTCAGGAACTGTAAAATCAGCCCAAACAATAACTATACCGATTTCTAATCCGCAGTTGTATTTTAATTTTAAATTAACAAATGCGTTGGAAAATCGTAACATATATTTAAAAGAATATTTTTCCGTATCATCATATAAACCATCGGATAAATTTATAAAATCAATAAAGCGTCCGATAAGCGAAGTTATTTCAGACATACTTGAAAATAGTAATAATATGGCATCAGAAATTCTTTTGAAAACAGCTTCCGCAAAAAAGTATAATATAACAGGTACGGATATTGCAGGCATTAAACTTTTTCACGAATATTGCAAAAAAATCGGTATAGATTCATCCGGCATTCGTTTAACTGATGCAAGCGGAGTGTCAAAAAACAATCTTGTTACAACTGATTTTATAACAGAATATTTAATAAAAAATAAAGATACCAATGTTGTTAAATATATGGCAAAACCTGAAAAAGGAACTCTTTCTCAAAGGCTTTTACCTTTAAAAGATAAATTGAGAGCAAAAACCGGAACATTAAGTGACATAAGTTCTCTTGCAGGGTACTTGGAGACAAAAAAAGGAAATCATTATTCATTTGCCATAATTATAAATGATCCTAAATCTTCGTCTTCCGATAAAAAAGTTTTAGAAGATTATTTTGTAAGAGAACTTTATTTAAATTATTAAAATCGTACTTACTTTTTAAAAAACAATATGATATAATTGTCACAAACTAAGTATTTTTAATAATTAATCGGAGAAAAAATGCCTAATATTGATTTAGATGATGAATTTTTGGATTTATTTTATAGCATAACAAATGCAAAACCTCCAAAGGATTTGAGTATTTTAAGTTTAAAATCTCAGCTTTTAGAGATAGTTGAAGCAATAAAAGAACTTAATGCAAATGCTAAAAAACCGCTGAGAAGTAATGCTCTCGGAAATAATACAGAAGAAGAGCCAACCGGACCGGCAATTTTGGTTGTGGATGATTTGGGAGTAATTACTTATCAATTAAAGGTTCTTTTATCACAGTTTGATATTGATATTGATTGTTCTCAGGAAATTTATGACGCTGTAAATAAATTTAAAAAGAGAAAATACACATATGTTGTAATGGATTTGTTTATACCGACGGAAAGAGAAGGATTTATATTGCTGACAGAATTGCGCAAACTGGCTCTTTCATACGGTATAAAAACGATAATCGGCGTAATAACAGCTTCACCGAGAAAAGAAATTGAGCAGCAATGTAAAATGCGCGGAGCAGACTTTTTCCTTGAAAAAAGCAATGAATGGCAAAACTCTTTACTGGAAACAATGGGCAATTACATAAAAGCCGACAAGGGTGAAGAAGAAGAGTTTTAGGTATATTGCTATATTCTAAAATATATTTAAATAATAAAAACTAAGGGAACTGTTACTCTCCCTTAGTTTTTTTTTGAGATTATCTTATTTTTAATTATTTTTTATCCTTTTTTTCAGGATTAATTTTTACGGTTTTTGCAGGATTAAAATCATCGTCTAAATATTCAATTTTTGCGGTTTTCATTAAACCTGCGGTTAGATTTTTAAGAATACTTATTTGTTTTTTTGTTTTAAGATAAAATTTTATATCATCTTTTACTTTAACAAAAGGTGTAGTTCCGGCTTCCATTCTGTCGGTTACTTTTATTATGTGATAACCGTAATTTGTTTGAACAAGATTGCTTATAGTATTTGGTTTCATAGAAAAAGCTGCTTTTGAAAATTCCGGAACCATAGCTTCCTGAGGGAAAAATCCTAAATCTCCTCCTCTTTCTCCGCTTGCTTTATCATCAGATTTTTGTTTTGCTATTTTTTCAAAATTATCCGGATTGCTTTTTACTTCTGCTAAAATCTCTTCAGCTTTTGCCTTGCTTATTGCGACTTGTTTTTCAACCTCTGCGTTCATAACTTCCGGAGTCATATTAGGATTTTTTGCTTTTAATTCTTGAATAATTTGTAATACGTTAGCTGAAACTAAAATATGAGAAGCTCTTACTTGTTCACCGTGAGTAAATTGTTTTTGATTTTCATTATAGAATTTTTTTACTTCCGCATCAGAAACTTCTACTTTTTCTATAGAATCAACCAATTTTCTTATTTTGATTTGTGTTCTTAAATCATTCATAAATTGGTCATTTGAGATACCTCTTTGTTTTAATATTTTATTAAGTTCTTCTTTTGAGCCTACTTTATCTATAACAGATTTAAGCTCTTCCTGAACATCTTCTTTTGTTGCTTTAATGTTACGTTTTGCAAGTTCTTCATCTATAAGTGATTTTGTTATTAATTCGTTTACGGTTTTTTCTTTAATAACAACGTACATTGGGTTTTCATTTGACTTAACAAAATTTTTAGCTCCGCCAAAAGATTTAAAAATTGATGCATCTATAGCTTTATCAAACTCTTTGTTGAATTCTGATTTTGTTATAACATTATCATTAACTTTTACAATTCCGTTTCTGTGTGCAAAAGTGCAGCCGGTAAACAATATTGTTGAAATTGCAACGCATGCTAATAATTTTTTCATATTAAAGACTCCTTCTTATATTTTCCCTACCAGAAAATATTAACGCAAAATAATAAAAATTTAAAGAGCTATTTTATGATATTATTTTTAAATTTTGTTAACAATTGGAAATAAAATGTTCACAAAATTGAATGATGCGTGTATTATTTTAATATGGTTAATTTAGAGGAGTTATATTCAAAGGTTCCTCCCACTAAGTTGAGGAGTATTGATGAAAAGTTTTGTCCTGCGCAGACTTCGCCGTTTTGGCTATGGGTAGCTGACAGATATTTTTACGGAATGCTGGAAAAACGATTTCACGGTTTTTATTATAAGGGAGCAGAAAAATTCCATATCCAAAAAGACCCGTCAACGCCAGTGATACTTTTTGCACCGCACAGCAATTGGTGGGACGGAATAGTTGGGTATAATATTTGTAACAGAATTTTTAAAAAAGAAATTCGTCTTATGGTGGAAGAATTAAATCGTTTTCCGCTTATTCGCAGGGCAGGTGCATTTAGTGTAAACAAAAAATCTCCTCAAGCCTCAATGGACGCACTTCGTTACGCAGTAGAGGCAATAGAAGATACAAATAATATTTTGTATATTTTCCCTCAGGGGATAATAAATCCGCCTAATCACAGACCTCTTGATCTTCAAACAGGTATGACATATATAGCGGAAAAAGCTGCAAAAAAATACGGCAAAGTAGCCTTAATGCCGGTTGCTGTTAATTATTTCTTCTTGCGTGACAACAGACCTGAAGTTTTGGTTGAATTCGGCGATATTATTCATTTGGAAAATGATAAACCGGATAGAAAAGAATACACGCAATATTTGGGAAAAGTTTTACAGGATTTATGTGATAAACAATTTAACGAAATAAGTCAAGGCATTTTGACTGATTACCAAGTTTTATTTCAAAGTAAACTAAAATGGTACAGAAGAATAGAACAACGGTTAAAGAAAATTGATGTTAAACGAAATTCCGGCATATAATTTGTTAACATGAAAAGTTTTAGAATGATATGAAATTACTTCAAATACTAAAGAATTTTTATTCTTATTTGTTCAAAATTTTCCTTTTACATTTACTTTTATACGTGATATAATTTAAGCATGGCAGGAGAAGAGATACAATTAAAAGCTGAGAAAAAAGGTATAACGGCTCAAACGCGCTTAATTATTGCAGGTTTGATAATCAGTACATTTTTTATTGTGCTTGCTGCTTGTTTTGCTACCTATAGTATAGGACAAAACATGAACGATGCATACAAAAATTTTGCACAAGTATTATCTAAAACTCTTGCAATTGAAGGAGTAGAGGTAACAAAAGAACTTCCTCAGCTTGCTAAGTACGATGCTCTCAGAACAAACTCCATTTCAGTCTTAAAAAGCAATGATGATATTGCGTTTATAATATTTAAAGATGCATCTTCAAAAGTTATTTATTCAAGCAAAGATGACTATCCGGAACAAGCTGAAAGGGCAAGAATAACAGTGAGTTCACCGATGGTTGTAAAAACTCTTAGCGAAACACAAAATGTTGGTTCTGTAACTGTCGGTTTATCCGGAACAATAATGGATAAAGTTACAACAACCTCCAGAATGTCATTGGCAATTGTATTTGTTCTTGTTTGGCTCGTTGTAATAGGAATAGTATTTATGAACTCTTCTATAATCACACGCGAGCTCCGCAAACTTCATCAAGGGGTTAAAAAAATATCTTCCGGCGAATTCGGCTATATGCTTGACTCAAAAGATGTTGATAATGAAGTTAAAGAACTGTATTCTGCATTTAATGATATGTCCGAAAAATTGAGCAAGTACAATGAACAAACAATTGAAAGTCTTACTTTTGAACGAAATAAGCTTGAATCAGTATTGATGAGTATTGTGAACGGTGTTGTTGTTTGCGATAACCATGACAAAGTTATAATGGTTAATAATTATGCTAAACGCCTTTTGGAAGTTGAAGAAGAAGATATTATTAATACTCAGATACAGCAATTCTGCGATTCATCGGGCGAATTTTGTTTTTCGGATAAAATTGCCAAATTTAAAGATACTCCGCTTGAGGAAGACGGAAGTCCGATAAGCTTTAATATAGAAATTGATAAGAAAATACTAAAATGTTTGATATCTCCGATGTTTACTCGCTCAGGTTCGTATGTAGGGTATATTATAATTCTTATTGATGTTACAAAAGAAGTGGAAATGGATAATTTGCGTGCAAACTTTATATCAAATGTTTCTCACGAACTCAGAACTCCTGTAACTGTCTTGAGGAGTTATATTGATACATTGTATAGTTTTGGCAACGATTTTGATTTTAATACGCAAAGAGAATTTATTGGGGTAATGAACCAAGAGATTATAAGATTAAACACAATGGTTAATGATATTCTTGATTTTTCAAGATATGAAGCACAAAATCTTCATCTTGAAAAAACAAAACAAGATATTGTAGAAGTGGTGGAAGATGCTGTAAATCAGGTTCAAGTACTTGCCAAAGAGCACGATTTGACTATTTCAATAATGAAAGAACCGGATTTGCCTGAAGTGCCTATGAATGTTGAAAGTATTTCACGTGCTTTTATGAATATATTGTCTAATGCAATAAAATATTCGCCTGACGGAAAGAGAATAAAAATAAGAGCAGAGCGTTCCCGTGACGGAGAATATGTAGAAGTAAGCGTTGAGGATCAAGGTCCGGGTATACCGGAAAAAGATCAGAAGAAAGTTTTTGACAGATTTTATCGTGTTGAAAATGCAACCCATACCGTTAAAGGAACCGGACTTGGTTTGCACCTTGTAAAGGTTACTATAGAAAAACACCATCAAGGACAAGTATTTGTTAATTCTAAAGAAGGCGAGGGTTCTACATTCGGATTTAGACTTCCTATTAAACCAAAGGAAGAAGAACCTGAAGAATATATACCTAAAAACCAACTTCCGGCCGAAAGTGAAGCTTAAGCTTTAATGTAAATATTTTTTTGTTATATAATTATTTACAAATACAGAATTTATGGAGAAAAAGATGAGTAAATATTTATTTGAAGTTGGTGTTGAAGAATTGCCGTATAAATTTATACCAATGGCAATAAATCAATTACAACAAGGTTTTGAAAAATTTTTAGATGAAAATAATATTAAATATGATAATGTAAAAGTTATGGCAACTCCGAGAAGGCTTGCTGTTATTGTATCCAATCTTGCATCATCTCAACCGGATTCAGAAAAAATAGTTAAAGGTCCTATTGTAAAAGTTGCTTATGATGAGCAGGGAAATCTTACAAAAGCCGGCGAAGGTTTTGCAAATAAAAACGGTGTTTCAAAACAAGAACTTTATACCGAAGATAATTATGTATACGCAAAAATTTCAGTTAAAGGAAAAAATACAAAAGATTTACTTCAAGAAAATGTTCCTCATATATTTTCAAAACTTCAGGGACCTCATTTCATGAGATGGGGGAATAATGATGTAAAATTTTCAAGGCCGATTCGCTGGGTGCTTTCAATATTGGACTGCGAAGAAGTGCCGATAAAGATTATAGATAAAGAATCTTCAAATATTACAAACGGACATCGTTTTTCAACTCAAAATATTGAAATCCATAATCCGGACGAATATATTGAAAGATTAAGAGAAGCAAAAGTTATAGTTGATCAGGATGAAAGAAAAGCAAAAATTCTGGAGCTTACTAAAATAGAAGCAGATAAACTTAATGCCGTAACAAAAATTTCTGAAGATTTATTGGAAGAAGTTACTTTTATTACTGAGTACCCTGTTGCTGTTACATGTGATTTTGATATGGCATACCTTACAATACCTCAAGAAGTTGCAGTTACTGTAATGGAAACTCATCAAAGATATTTCGCTCTTTATACAAAAGAAGGAAAACTTATAAATAAATTTGTAACAATAACAAATTACATAGGAAATGAATATGAAAATATAAAAGCCGGAAATCTTCGTGTAATAAAAGCGAGATTGGATGATGCTGTATTCTTCTTTAACGAAGATACTAAAAAACCTTTAAGCGCATATGTAGAAAGCCTTAAAGGTATGACTTTCCAAAAAGGAATGGGTTCTGTATATGATAAAACTCAAAGAATAATCAAACTTGCGGAAAAAATCTCATTAGCGCTCGGAATTAATAAACCTTCAATAAAGAGAACAGCAGAGCTGTGTAAAGCGGATCTTGCAACAAATCTGGTATTTGAATTTACTGAACTTCAAGGTTTTATCGGTGCTGATTATGCCCGAGTATCAGGAGAAGAAGAAGGTGTACAGAACGGCATAAGAGAACATTATTTCCCTTTAAATGCCGATAGTGAAACTGCAAAAACTCCTGAGGGACAAATTGTCGGTATTGCAGATAAAATTGATACAATTTGTGCAGTGTTTGCTGCAGGAAAGAAACCGACCGGTTCTTCTGATCCTCTTGGTGTCAGACGTGCTGCTTTGGGTATTATAAAAACGATTTTGGAGCATAACATAAAACTAAATTTATCAGATGTAATCCGTAATGCAATTGAACTTCTTCCTGTAAAAGCTGATATACAAGCCGATGTTGAAGAATTCTTTGTTCAAAGACTGATAATATTCTTAAATTCGGATTATCAAAAAAATATTTTGGATGCTTGTGCAGTTAATAATCCGTGCAAAGATTTATGTGACTATTTGTTGAGAGTTAAGGCTGTAAGTAATTTAAACAATGAAAAACTTAATGAAAATGCAAATCGCATTTTGCGTATATTAAAAGAAAACGTTACCGAAACAATTTCTGAAGAACTTTTTGTACTTCCTGCAGAAAAAGAGTTATATAAAGAAATACAAGGAATAAGTTTTTCAGGCGATTATCAGGAATATCTCAGTGATTTGATTAAAATAAATCCTGCTGTTACTAAATTTTTTGAAGATGTTCTTGTTATGGATAAAGATGAAAAAATTAAAAACAACAGGCTTGCACTATTGAATAGTTTAAAAAATAAGTATATAATGTTAACTGATTTTTCAAAATTGTAAACAAATGTAAATTTTTAAAATGAAATAAGCAATTTCTGTTTTGATGGAACTTTATATAGATACAAAGTGAAGGTAGTAAAAAAAGTGAGGTCAGTATGACGAACTTAAAGAAATTTATAAATTCAATTAAAGAAGCGCTTGATCCGAGAGCCGGCTTGAACGCATTTTCTCAAGCACAAGCAAAAGATCGTGATAAACTTATACAATCGTTATCAAGTAATGAATTAAAAATAAAAGCTGACGAACAAAGGCTGGAAGCAATGGTCAGACAACAATTGAAGGAAGAGTTCCCTAATATAGAGAAAAGTTCTTCATACGACTTATTAGTAGATGCAGTTATCCACAATTACAAGTCAAAACAGCTTCAAGCCACTGATGACATTGAGATGAAATAAACTATTTATTTTATCAAGAGAAAGAGAAATCATCAACATTACTTATGAAAAAAGCGGGTGTCCAAAATTTGGACACCCGCTTTTTAAATATTGTTTAGTATGATTTTATCAACTCTTTAACATCTTTTCTTTTTACTTTTCTTGTTGTAGTTTTCGGAAGTTCGTCACGCGAAATAACTATATTAGTAGGACGTTTGTATTGTGCAAGACGTTCAGAGAGAGATTTTACATCTACTCTTATCATTCTGTCAATATCTTCTTCTGAATAGCTGTTGTATAATTCCGACTTCGGAACTATTACGGCTGTAACTTCTTCGGTTCCGTCTTTAGCTCCGAATGTTCTTGAAGTTCCGAGTACGCAAACTTCTGATATATAATTGCTCTTTTCAAGAACAGCTTCAACTTCTTCAGGAAATACTTTTTTACCTCCGTTTAAAACAATCATGTTTTTAATTCTTCCTGTTATGTACAAGTGATTTGTGCTATCCAATCTTGCAATATCACCCGTATGAAGCCAACCGTCTTCGTCAATAATTTCTGCTGTCATTTCAGGTTGATTATGATATCCTTTCATAACAGAAGGACCTCTTAACAATAATTCTCCCGTAGATTTATCAATTTTTGCTTCATAATTT
>CAJOPY010000115.1 GCA_905236505.1 Candidatus Gastranaerophilales bacterium | reverse complement strand
TGATGATGAATTCCAATATGAAATTGTTGAGGTTCCGGGCGGAATTTTAACAGCTTACAGAAACTGATAATTTAAGTAGCAAAAAAAAATTTTAGGTGTGTTTATTATATTGTGTAAAATCTTAGGGGTATTATATTATGAAAATTATTGGTTCCGATTATCAACAAACAAGTACAAATTTTAAAAAAACTTATCCGGTTATTCATTGTGTTGCAGAAGTTAACGGGAAATATGCAATTGCAGGAGGAGAAGTCAAAAAAAGCATTCATAAAAAATTTATAAAAATGATGAATCAATCTCTTCAAACAAGCACAAAACCAATGGAGCCGAAATTCCAAAATATACGTGCTTATATTGCGGATATAGATGCAGATTATTCTTCTAAAGAGCCAAAAGTTAGGACCTACAATGACAGAACCGGAAATAATCCGGAGCATTTTATCCCCAGAACTTATATTATTTCAGGAAAAGATGTCGGACCTTTTGAAGAATTGTACGGAAAAAAAATAGGAAAAGAAAAACATAATTCTAAAAAGAAAACGGGAAATGTTTATAATGAACTTTCTCTTTCGCATATTAAAACATATTATAAAGAAGGTCTGCATTACGTTACAAAACCGGAAAGGCAACTCAAGGACAGCAATGGCAACAACTTAATTTTATATACATATTCAACAATAATCAGAGATATGTTTGGTAATGTAAAAGACTATGTATTAAATACAGTAAGCTTTTTCGCCGAAAGAAAATAAATGTAACGTAATAAATTTTATATTGAAATATATTTTAAAATTATGTATTATAAGAATGGTCTTTTAAAATAGAGAGGATTTTGTGTCCTTAAAATCTAGAGGAAGGAGAGATTTATGAAAGAAAATTTTAGAAAGTACCTTGTTGAATTTATCGGAACATTTTTCTTGGTATTTACAGTTGCGTCGGCAGTTTTGCTTGGCGGTGACGGTGTAATTGCTCCGATATCTATCGGTTTTGCCCTGATGATTATGGTATATGCAGGAGGACATATTTCGGGCGGTCATTATAATCCTGCAGTTTCACTTGCAGCTGCTGTTCGCGGAGCATTGGAATGGGCGCAGCTCTTACCATATTGGATTGCTCAAGTACTTGGTGCAGCAACCGCTGCTTTATTAGTAGGGCATTTTGCTGTAATTCCGGTATTTGCAGGATGTCCGTTCTCTTTAACTCAGGTAATTGTTGGCGAATTTCTGTTTACATTTGCACTTTGTTATGTTGTATTACATGTTGCAACTTCTAAGAAAACCGAAGGAAATTCATACTACGGACTTGCAATAGGTTCTACAGTAACTGTCGGAGCTTTTGCCGTCGGAGGAATTCTTTGTCTTGGAGCATTCAACCCTGCTGTTGCGGTAGGATTGGGATTAATACATTCTGTTTGCTGGATGGGTGCAGCTATTATTGCTGCTACTAACTTAGTTGCAGGTATTTGCGCTGCTCTTGTTTACAAATTTACTGACGCAGAATAGAAATAAAAAATAAACCTTAAAACAAGTCTGTATATTTACAGGCTTGTTTTTTTATAATAAAATTTATCCATGCATATCTCAAAAGTCAACAATATTAATTTTAAAGAGAATTATTGGGAATTTTCAAAATACGGGAATAAAAGTCGTTTAAAAAGAATTATGACGGATAATATTTCCGAACTTGGGAAAATACCTGTTTTAATAGATTCTAAAAATAATGAATATGTCATGTCTTATGACGGTTTATACTATTCAACACCGGTAAACGGAACTTCTTACAGTTACAGAATTTTTTATAAAGATACAGGTCTTTGGGAAAATGATGGAAAAGAAGTAAAAATAAACAAAAAATCCGTACAAAGAAAAATTGAAAAAGCGGATAAACTTGCACGGAATAATTTATCTAATCCGATACAATTCAACAAATATACTTATAACAATAGCGGATTGGAATTACTATCAAAAATGATTAAAGACGGGACGCTTAATAACACCGAATTATTTTCCGTTCAAAAAGATAAAAAACAATCCGCACCGGACTTTGTGTTTAATCTTTATACTCAAGTCCCTGAAAATAGCAACAAAATATTAATAATAATGAGAGCCGGAAAAAATAAAAATACATATCCAGCTCAAATAGAATACAATAAGTCTTCTAAAGAACTTACAATACTTGCATCAGAAAACGAAAAAAGCAATTGGATACTGGATACAAAAGAAAATATTGTCGGGCAAAATATAGAAGAAGATACTATTTCTCTTCAATGGCCAATTTTAGCTTATATATTAAAAGTTCTTTCTGAAAATGCAATAAAAATAGAAAAAGAATTTGGATTTCCGCAAAATATTAAAGGAAGTATAAAAAACGGAGAAATAATCATTTCCGGAACGCGAAATTTATATAAAGCATTATGCAATAAGATTTAAGTCATTATATTTAGCCGGATTTATTTGTACATCAAGATGATCACTTTCTTCAAATACTCTGCTAAAATATCCCGTTTTTCTTAATTTACAGGCAAGTTCATGGACATGTTTTCCTTTTGCTCTTATATCAAGTTTTGGATTTTCCGCATTATGATGACTGCAATATGAATTTTTATAACCGTGCGGTGATTTTAATTTACCCTTGCCTCCAGTCCCGAGTGCCGACGTTACTACAATCTCTTCTCCAATCATTTCTGATACTTTTTGCAAAATTTTTCCGGTTCCCTTTTTTGCATACGGAATATCCGTTTCAAAAGTATCAGCTACCGACCAATTCGCGCCGCCGGTTAGTCGTTCGAGATTTGGATCATTTTTGGCTTTTCTTTCAGCTTCGGACTGTGACAAATGCTGATAAGACTTATCTATCCTTCCTTTCGGTGAAGTCTGAACAACATTATTTTTTGGGGATTCTGATTTTTGCGGAGGAGAAACAGTTTCTTTTTGTTGTATTTTCTCTTCCGTTTTTGTTTCGGTATTCTTCTCTTCCTTAACTACAGCAGATTGAGCCGAATACGGATTAATAAACGGGCAAATATATTCATTATTACCAATGAAAGGAATAGTTATACAGTTATCATAACGAGGAATGTTATTTATATTTAAATCGTAATTAAAAAGAGATAAATTATCAAAAGAATAATAAGAAGTAGTCCTTGTTTCAGGGGATAATGAAAAATCAAAATTAATAGCAGGGAAATAATTAATCTTAGGAATAAAAAATGAATTAATGCTTGTAACATTCGGAAACGGCATAATACTGCCAAAATTTCCAAAGTTAAAATTAAATTTTAAAAAATCTAATCCCATATTCTCAGTATCCCTTACTTATATAAAGTTTTTCATTTAATTAAAATTGTCTTTTTTCAAAAAAATTTTAATGAAAATTTACATATCATAACAATTTATTGGATTTTTAAAATGTTTAAAATATAATTAGTTCAGTAAAATATAATTTACGAGGGAGTATAATAATTATGCCAAATAACGAAAGTGTTGGAAAAAAGATAGTAGAAGCTTTAAAAAAGCAAGCAGAAAATATTGAAACAGCAGAAGAACTGAGTTTTGATGAACCTGCTCATTCAAATCTCAATGAAGATAACAATTTGTTTTCACAAAGTGATGATATTTTTGCAGAACCGGTTCAACAAGCATCTACACCAAGCTTCTTTGATGATGCGGAAGAAAATTCTGATCCGTTCTTCGCTGAACAGGAAACAAAGACTCCGCAGGCAAACGGAGAAGCTGAAAATTTTGAAATGCCTGCTAACATAACTGTTCTAAAAAAGCTTATATCACAACTTCCAAGCGGTGTTTCCAGACATACGGGTGCTCAAATTATTAAGCAAACTATGGAAGCACTGGGAATATCAATGAAAAGTGTTCTTCAAGATGCTCAACAAGTACAAGAAAGCTTGAAAGTTTCGGCAAGAGAATGCCAAGCATCTATTCAAGAATACAAGAAACAAATTCTTAGCTTGGAAAAACAGTCGCAAAATTATCAAAAACAATATTCTGCACTAAATGATTTAATAAGTTTATTTATTCAAACAACAAAGTAGTTCTTGCTAATTAAAATAAAACAAAAAACCTCCGCTAAACGGAGGTTTTTATTATATTATACTTCTTTTTAACCGTTCAGAACGATTTTCACTCAAAAGATTTTTCAATTTCATAATTGCCTGAGCATGAAGTTGAGATATTCTTGATTCAGAAACGTTAATAGCTTCTCCTATTTCTTTTAATGTCATATTTTCATGATAATAAAGAACCATTATTGTTCTCTCTCGCTCCGGCAATCTCTTCAAAGCATCCTCCAGCTCTTTTTTTACATCTTTTTCTTCCATTTTTTCATGCGGTGCTTGAGAGTGAGAATCTTGTATTGTATCAATTATCTCTATATCGCCGTCAGTTGAACCTTTTTTATCATATAAAGAAGTTATGGTAGTATCATCTGAAAGAAGTTGTTCTACTTTTTCTTTTTCAATTCCTAAGTAATTTGCAATTTCCGAATTAGTAGCCGCCCTTCCAAACTGTTTTTTTAACTCATCTTGAGCTTCTTTTACATCTTTTATCTTCTTTCTTACGCTTCTTGGTAAAAAATCCTGCGCACGAATTTTATCAATAATTGTACCGCGTATTCTGACAAGCGCATATGTTTCAAATCTCGCTCCCATCTTTGGTGAAAACTTTTCTATAGCATCAATAAGCCCTTCTACGCCATAACTTGAAATATCCTCAAAGGAAAACGTTGGCGGAAGTGCTACTTTTACACGACCCACTACATATTTTGTAAGATAAATATATTGCAATATAAGAGTATCGCGCAACTCTTTATTTTCATGGTCATCAAAATACCTCGCCCATAGCTGCGCAAGCTCTTCATTACTCAATTTCTTTATTTTATTGTAAGATGATGCGTCTTGATCCATCCCTCTTGCCCTAACATGTCACATTCTATTTTAACTTTTTTACCAAAAAACTCTATCGTATATTTAGATGAAATTATTACAAAATATTAAGGAATAAAAATTTATAAATGTACATTGTTTATAACAAGGCCGCCCCAAAGGAAATCCTTTGAGGCGGCTTCAACGTTTGTTTTTGTTTTATTATATTAAGTTTAATGCAATACTTGGCGTTTGGTTAGCCGTAGATAATAGTGTTGCTGATGATTGTTGAAGAATTTGATACTTAATATAATTTGAAGATTCAGTTGCTACATCTGCATCTTTTATTGATGAATTAGCGGATACGATGTTCTCCTTTTGTACACTTATCGCATCAACAGCTGATTCTACACGGTTCATATAAGCACCTATCAAAGCTGTTCTGTTTGATACGTTTTCTATTGCATCATCAATAAATGATAAGAACTCACGAGCAGTTGCATCATCTGTATATACGGCATCACAAATTGCTGTAATACAAGATTTATTTGTACTTGCACTTCTTATATCCTGCCAATCGTATTCAACATCTTTTATTGCAGTATAACCTTTAGATGTATAATCATACTTACGTCCGTCTGTAGAAGTTTTTTCTCCGCCTTCAATTCTTGCTTCCAAAGCCTTTGTTTCAGTACCTAATCTTTGGTACCAAGCTAGGTTTGTTCCGCTTTGTCCTGCGATACCTGAATGTTGGTTACCTGTAATTAACAATGCTGTTAGCGTTGCTGATTCAAAAATTGTATATTTTAAGTTGATAACATTATTTTTTCCGGAATTATTACTTACTTGTAAATTTATACCGTTTGTTGATGTTGCTGCAATACTTGTACCATCTAAAAGTTGAATACCGTTAAAATCAATTACAGTACATAAACGGTTAATTTCTTCCATTCTTTGTTGAACTTCTGTTTTTATTGCGTTCATTGATGAAGAACCGTAAGTTCCGTTTGCAGCTTGTTCAGTCAAATCTCTTATACGCTGCAAATAATCGCCTACTATATCAAGGACGCCTTCTGCAGTATCCAATAGAGAAAGCCCCATTGCTGCATTTGATTCTGCAACATCATAACCTGATATTTGAGCTTCCATTAAAGTGGATACAGATGAACCTGCCGCATCGTCTTTACCGGAATTTATACGAAAACCGGTTGTTAATCTTTCCATTGCAGTATTCATACCGCTTGTAGCTTGCGCTAAGTTGTGCTGCGCCGTTAAGGCAGCGATGTTCGTGTTGATTGTGATTGAAGCCATAGTTGATTTCCTTTCTTTCTATTTTCTTCCTTGATTTTTCGCACTATTACGTACGAAGACTAATGCCTGCATATATGCGGCATTTGGGGTAAGGATAAATGTATATTTTTTCCTTTACACTAACATATTACTTTTCATTTTAATTTTTTTAAATTCGTAATTAGTTAGATTTTTCTATAACTTAAGTTGGAAATTTGCAAAAAAAAACTTCTCTTTTTTGAGAAGCAGGGAAAATTAATTAGGAAGGATTTAGGGATTAAAAAATTTTTTATTTACATCTTACATATATATAAAGTATTTAAAATTTAGATAATTTCATACCTAAATAAATTTGTTACAAAAGTTTACATACAGAGCTTGTGAAAATCTTGCAAAAAACCAAAAATTTACAGATTTTTAAGCTTTTTCCGCAGATTCTATAAAGTAAAAAAAATTAATTTTAACTATTTAATAAATATTTGATAAAATTTTAACCGCGTGTATTTGTATTTTCAAATATTGCCCTGCTTTGGCTGAGAGCGAGAATTCTTAATGAGCATGAGCCTTTTGAACGATCAATTATTCCTATGCTGGACAATCTTGCGGTTACAAATTCATTTAAATCATCCGGAGCTACAAATAAAGGACACTCTTTGTTACATATTTTTCCTGAGGTAAACGGACAACTCATTGTAAATCTCCTTCTAAATCTTTTACTGCAATAACTAATTCTTCATCATTAGGAGCTTTTCCGTGCCATCCTGCTTGGTTTTCCATATAAGACACTCCCTTACCTTTTATGGTATTAGCAATTATTGCGCATGGTCGTGTACATTTTTTTGCGTGTAAAAATGAATTATATATTTGATTATAATCGTGTCCGTTTATTTCTATAACGTCCCAATTAAATGCTTTAAGCTTATCATAAAGGTTATCTATACCCATGACTTTTTCGGTATCACCATCTATTTGTAAACGATTTCTGTCTATAACTGCTATCAAGTTATCTAAATTTCTGTGAGCAGCTTGCATAAAAGCTTCCCAGCAAGATCCTTCCTGTAATTCACCGTCACCCAAAAGAACAACAACAGAAGCAGAATTGTTATCAAGTTTTAACCCCATTGCCACACCACAAGCAATTGAAAGTCCTTGTCCTAAAGATCCGGTGGAAGTTTCTATTCCTGGCAAAGTTCCTTTTGCAGGGTGGCCTTGCAAATCAGAACCGAATTTGCGAAAAGTCATAAGTTTTTCTTCCGGAAAAAATCCTTGTTGTGCAAGAACCGAATACAACAAAGGAGATGCGTGCCCTTTAGAAAGAATAAATCTGTCGCGATTTTCAAAATCCGGTGATTTGTCCCATTCCGACGGAATATTAAGACATTTTTTGTATAAAACATTTAAAATATCAGCTGACGAAAGAGAGCCTCCCGGATGTCCGGATTTTGCAGAGTGAACCATTTTTACAATGTTTAATCTGGTACGTGTTGATGACTTTATTAAATCTCTAATTTCATTTTCTGTAAGCATTTAATTTTCCTTTTTGTATTTTAATACTTTTATAAAAAATAACGGCAAAGCCGGAAATATTCTTTTAAATCTCTCAGGTTGATTGATAGTCCTGTATAACCATTCCAAACCAAGCTTTTGGTAAAGAACTGGAGCTCTTTTAACTGTTCCTGACCAAACATCCAAGCTGCCGCCTATACCAATCATAACAGCCGGTGAAAGAATTTTTTTTGCTTCATAAATAAAATATTCTTGTTTTGGAGAACCAAGTGCTACTAAAATTATTTTCGGACTTGTTTTTTTTAATTCTTCATAGATATCGTTATTATTGTTAAAATATCCGTTATGGTAATAAACAATATTAATATTCGGAATTTCATTTCTTAAATTTTGCACAGCTTTTTCAATAACTTCCTCTTTAGAACCGATTATTGCTACCGGATAATTATTACAAACAGATAATTTCAGTATATTTTTTGCAAAATCTATTCCGGGTAATCTTGATATATTTTTTCCTTTAAGCTTCAGTGCAATTTTAATCCCTATGCCGTCCGGAATTATCATTTCTGCTTCACTTAGTATTTGTTTAAAATATTCATCCTTTTCTTTTTGTGCATACATTTCAGGATTAATAGTAACGATTTGCGCAGGAATATTCTGCTCAACAAACTCACGTACTTTGTTTAAGCCTTCTTCATACGAATAATTATCAATTCGTGTCCCCATTAAATCGTAACTCATACATGTATTATATAAACATTTAGAAAAAAAAACAATTAACCGAATGTAATTAATATTTTTCAAAAATACGTTCAATATTTTTGTTTTTGGGTATATTCTTAAATTGTTACATTTATTTATAAAATTTTAATAAATAATAAAAAAATTTGTGCTAAAATGTATCTGTAAAACAAGGAGAGAATATGTGCGGAATAGTCGGATATGTTGGTAATAAAACAGCAGCAGATATATTATTAGACGGGCTTACAAGTTTGGAATACAGAGGATATGACTCATCAGGTATAGCCTTAAATATAGACGGCAAGATGAAATTATATAAAGCTCAAGGTAAATTACAAAATTTGAGAAATATCATCAAAAATGATTATGCCGAAATATCAAAATCCACTATCGGAATTGGTCATATAAGATGGGCAACGCACGGAGTTCCTTCTGTGGAAAACGCTCACCCGCATACTTGTAATTGCGGAAAAGTTGCTGTTGTTCATAACGGTATTATTGAAAATTATAAAGAATTAAAAGCAAAGCTTGAATCAAAGGGGTGTCATTTTAAATCTCAAACAGATACTGAAACCGTTGCACATTTGGTTGCAAGCAAATATGCTGAAACACAAGATTTAACCGAAGCAGTAAGGCTTGCTACAAAGGAAATAGAAGGAGCATACGCTCTTGCTGTAATGCATCAAGATGTAAAAGGAACTATAGTTGCGACAAGACGTAATGCGCCGCTTGTTATAGGATTTGGTGAAGATGAGAATTTTGTAGCATCCGACATCCCTGCACTTATACAGTACACAAAAAAAGCTATGTATTTGGAAGATAATCAAATTGTTACATTAACTTCAGATAGTGCAAAGATTATTGATATAAACAATAATCCTCAAACATTAAAAACGGAAACTCTTCCTTGGGAGCCTGTTGCTTTAAGCAAAATGGGATATAAGCATTATATGCTAAAAGAGATTCATGAACAGCCGGACATTGTTCGCAACGTTTTAACAGGAAAATTAAAAGCAACGGATGAACAAATCAATTTAAATGAGGTAACTCTGCAAAAAGCAGATTTAAAAGAACTAAAACGTATTCAAATAGTTGCTTGCGGTACATCTTTACATGCAGCAATGGTCGGAAAGTACTTGATAGAGGATTTTTGTGAAATTCCGGTTGAAGTTGAGGCATCAAGTGAATATATTTACAGAAAAACTATTACAGATGATAAAACATTGGTAATTGGTGTTTCTCAGTCAGGCGAGACTGCGGATACCATTACGGCAATCAGGCTTGCAAAGAAGAAGGGTTCGCATATACTTATAATAACTAACAGACCTGATTCAACAATGGCAAGAGAGGCTGATAGTTTAGTTCCTGTTAATGCAGGTATTGAGGTTTCAGTTGCCGCAACAAAATCTTATATGGCACAGCTAATATCATTTTATCTTCTTGCAATATATATGGCAGAAGTAAAAGGAAGTATAAATAGTGAAGAATTAAATGAACTAAAACACGAGTTAATTATGCTTCCTCAAAAAATTGATAAGGTTTTAACAAATAAAGAAGAAATCCAAAAGATTGCACGTAAATTTTCAGGATTCAAAGACTTCATTTTTATAGCAAGAGGAATAAATTTCCCTACTGCATTAGAAGGAGCATTAAAACTTAAAGAAATAAGCTATATAAATGCAACAGGATATTCCGCAGGAGAACTTAAACACGGTCCGATTGCAATGTTAGATGATTCTATGCCTGTTCTTTCAGTATTAATGAAAGGAAAGGTTTATGAGAAAATATTGTCTAATGCTGAAGAAGCAAAAGCTCGTAACGCAAGAATGATAGCATTAACCGATTCTGACGATATAAAATTGGATGATTTATTTGAAAATATTATACACGTTCCTGAAATATCCGAAATATTATCACCTGCGTTAGCGATAGTGCCGCTCCAGCTTTTGGCATATTATATTGCTGAATTTTTGGGCAAAGATGTTGATCAGCCAAGAAATTTAGCAAAATCAGTTACTGTTGAATAATATGTACAATTAAATTTACAGAATGAATTTAGAGTAACTTTCTTCTATTTGGTCTTGTTCAATACCAATATATCTCAGAGTAATTTCAGGACTGGAATGATTAAAGATTTTTTGCAGAATAGCAACGTCTTTAAATTTTTGGTAATGATGATACCCAAATGTTTTTCGCATTGTATGTGTGCCTATGCGTTCGTGAACCCGTGCGGATTTACAGGCTTTTCTTATAATTCTGTAAACAGATGTTCTTTCCATTCTGTTTTGAAATATTGATAAAAAAAGCGGTTCGTTGTTTTTTCGTCCTTCGGTAAAACTATCAATAAGAGGTTTCAATTTTGAATTAATCGGAAATCTTTTATATTTGTTAGTTTTTTGCTCTGTTAATTGAATAAAAGTTTTATCTTTTACATCACCTACATTTAAATTTAATATATCGGACACTCTTAACCCGCAATTGGTACCTATTGCAAATAAAAGCTCATTTCTAAGACTTTGTTTTGCTAAAATATTTTCAACTTTTTTTATATCTGATTTTTGTCTAATTGGATCTACTGCCGTCATAATTTTCTCCTTTCTTCAGCTGTTTAGTGAAAATAGTATACAATAATATTGTTACAGATAATGTAATTTAAATTATATTTTTTTATACTTTCGGTTATTTGAACACCCCTTTACATAACCGCTGTTTATGTTAGCATGGTTTTAAAAGGAGAATAATAATATGAAAAACTACGAATTATTGACAATTTTTAAGCCAAGTCTTGATTCAGAAGAATTGGACAAAATTACCGATAAATTATCAGCAGACATTAAAGCAGCAAAAGGTGAAGTTATTTCTGTAGATAAAATCGGAAGAAAAAAACTTGCTTACGATTTACAAGGTTACAGGGACGGCTTTTTTACAAATATGGTACTTTCAATTCCTGCAGAAGCAATTGTAGAATTTAAAAGAAATCTTAAATTAAATGATAACGTTTTAAGATTTATGTTTATGGAAGTTTCTAAAAAAGCACAAACTGTTTAAGAGGTAATTTTATGACATTAGCAAAAGCTGTTGTTACCGGAACAGTATACAGAACACCGGAAAAAAGATTTACACAAAATAATATACCTGTTTCATCTTTTGTAATTAATATTGGTGATAAAGAAGAAATGTTGCTTAGAGTAATTTCCAAAAGAACTGCTCTTGATGAAACCGTATCTTCTTTGGGAAAAGATGACAGAGTTCTGGTTGAAGGCAGGTTACAAATTACAACCGTCAAAAACGAAAACGGTGCCGAACGACGTATTTATGAAATAGATGCAAATTCAGTAGAGTCTATATCTGCATCAGGTAATTCAAACAGTGTATCTTCATCAGCTTCATCCGGTGATGATATTGTAAAATTCTCTCAGGAAGAATTTGCAGATGAACTTATCGGAGAAGATGAAATTCCGTTTTAAAAAATAAAATGAATGTAATATAAAAAGGCTAGAAAGGCAAAAAAAACAATGGCAAAACAAGATGCAGCAGATAGAAAGAAAAAGAAAACATGCAGCTTTTGTGCTGAGCATGTTGATTCTATCGATTACAAAGATGCAGCAAAACTTAAAAGATACTTAACAGAAGCAGGAAAAATTATTCCAAGACGTGTTACAGGAAATTGTGCAAGACATCAAAGAATGATTACAACTGCTATCAAAAGAGCAAGAGAAGCTGCAATCATCAGTTATGTTTTTGACTAATATAACTGCAAATATTTTTAGGAATGGCAGAATTTTTCCGCCATTCCTTTATTAAACAAAAAAATCAGGAGCCAAAAATGACTACACAAATTACTATCAGATCAGACAGAAAAACGGATTATGTTTTTCAGTACAAAGGAGAAGACGTTACGCTAAAAGCCGGAGGTATACTTAGCGTTGCTGACGGTTTAGATGAAATTGTACTTCCGACATGTGCTATGAAAATTGTAAAAAATTTAATAGTTATAAAAGACGATGTAAAATAACGACGAAAAATAAAAAAAAATGCGCACTCTCAGATATGACCTAAGAGTGCGCGTTTTATTATTTATTCAAATAATCAGAAAATCTTTTATCTTCTACTTTATATCCGCACCCTTTGTGCAACTTTCCGGGATAAGATATTTTTTTAGCCGGATAATTCCTGCACATTTTTAAACGTTTATCATAGACAGAACACAATCCTTCTTCTGTAACATATTTGCATGCAAAAATTAAATTGCCGAATTCATCTTTTCCTCTTATATAAAATCTTTTGTAAGCAGGAAATAAAAATTGCATTATTTTAAAATCAGTAGTTGTATAAGTGTCAAAACTGTACATATATCTACAACATTTCCCGCATTTAAGACATTTTCCGGTTATTTTGTACTCCATTTTTTCCGGAACAAAATAAGATAAAATTTCATTTTTTAAAATCGTCAAAAAACTTAACATTCAGTTTAATATTACCACTATTTAAATATTTCTTGATAGAATATAATTAATAATATAACACTTTTTGGTTTTTAGGGTCAATAAGAATTTAAAAGAGGGAGAATAAATGAATAATTATAGAATTCCTGCAAACAGGAAACGCGGGCGGAGAGGACAAGTGACGGTAGAAAATCCGATTTTAAAAGTTTTTGCCGGAATTGTTGTATTTTTCATAGGAGTTCTCCTTGCCGGCTTAATTGCATTAAAACTTTATTTGGTGTCACTTCCCCCGATTAAAAATTTGAATTCTCTTAAACCTAATATAGTGACAACTTTTTGTGCGGGAAATGGGGAGGTAATAAAAACATTTGCAGCATTTGCATATTCTAATGTTGAATTAAAAGAAGTTCCGGACCAATTAGTAAAAGCATTAATTGCGACAGAAGATAAAAATTTTTATAATCATCAAGGGTATGATTTAGTAGGTCTTGCTCGTTCTATGGTAGCTAACGTTTTAGCAGGACATGTTGTTCAGGGCGCAAGTACAATAACTCAGCAGTTATCCAGAATTTTATTTCTTTCAAATGAAAAAACATTCACACGTAAAATAAAAGAACTTCAAGTTGCTGCACAAATAGAAAAAACAATATCAAAAGATAAAATTTTGGAAATGTACTTAAATAACGTATATTTAGGTTCAGGTGCCTATGGAGTTAAGGGAGCGGCAAGAATTTATTTCAATAAAAATCTTAACCAGCTAACACTTCCTGAAATGGCATTGATAGCAGGTCTTCCTCAAGCTCCTTCTGTTTATTCACCTTACAATAATATCAAATTAGCAGAAAAACGACGTAATCAGGTTCTTTTAAGAATGTATAAGATGAGATATATAGACAAAGATACATATACGAAAGCAAAAGCGGCTCCGATTGTACTTTCAACAATGCCGGTTATGTATGCAACAAATAAAGCACCTTATTTTTGTGATTATGTAATGAAAGAATTGCAAAAACTTGGTTTTAGCGAGGAAGAGATTGTAAACGGCGGTCTAAAGGTTATTACAACATTAGACTACAAAGCTCAAATTAAAGCAAATGAAGCTATATTAAAAAATTTAAAAGCTTGGGGAATGACAAAAGATAAAAATCAAGCCGCAGTATTTTCATTTAGCCCGATAGACGGAAGAATATTGGTATACGCAGGCGGAAAAGATTATACAAAAAGCCAATACGATAGGGTAACACAATCTCAAAGGCCTTCAGGTTCCGCATTCAAACCGTTTATATATACAGCCGCCATAGAAAAAGGGTTGTCTGCTAATGATTTAATAGAGGATTTACCTGTAAAATTAGGAAATTGGACACCAAGAAATTACGGAAATAAATATAGGGGTAAGATACCGATATATACAGCATTAATGGTGTCATCTAATGTTTGTGCGGCAAGACTTATGGATGAAATCGGCGTAAGACCTGTTATCCAACTTGCGAGAGTAATGGGGATAACAACACCAATTCCTTATGATTACACAATTGCACTTGGTTCAAATAGTGTAAAATTATTTGAAATGACACGAGCATTCGGAGTTTTTGCAAACGGCGGATATAAGGTTGAACCGTATGCAATTGAAAGGGTTGAATCTTCAAGAGGAACTCTTTTATATGAAGCCAAAAAAGCTCGTACAAGCAAAGTTTTAAATATTAATACAGCAGCTACAATGACAGCAATAATGAAAACCGTTTTGATAAGCGGAACCGGTCGTGCTGCAAACATAGGTAAGCCGGCAGCAGGAAAGACAGGAACAACTGATGACAGCAAAGATGCTTATTTTATAGGTTTTACTCCTGATGTAGTGACAGGCGTTTGGGTAGGAAATGATGATAACTCGCAAATGGGAGGTATAACAGGAGGAACGATACCGGCTCTTATATGGAAAGATGTAATGCTTGTTGCAACAGAACCATATGGAAATTCTGATTTTGAATATCCTGAAATTATATTAAATCCGTTTAAAGCAACTAATGTTTCCGTAATACCGCAAGGAGAAGAAGCAAAAAAAGCTGAAGAAGAAGAGAAAAAAGCTAAAGAAAAAGAAGAGAACGAACAGGAATCAAATACGGTTCCAATTCCTCCGGCAATGAAGCCTCCTATAAAGCCCGGTGAATTTTTGCAAAAAAATCCTATATTAAAAAAAGAAACTCGCACAATAGATGTACCAATTCAAAGGACTGATGCCGAACCTGCAAGTTTTGCGCCGGTTCCTGTTGATACGACCCCAATCGGACAGTAGTAAGAAAGGAATGTAATGAATAAAGACGAAATACAAATAGTTTGCGGCTCTAATTCGGAGCAAAATGCAATTTATGAAGTAAACGATAAAACAATTGATTTTCAAACAAGTAAAAATTTAAGTTATTCTGATATAGTAAGTATTTCAAAAGGACTTAGCGTGGCAAGTGAATTTTATGATGTAAAAGCTGCCATATCAGCTACTCCTATTGGAATTTG
>CAJOPY010000114.1 GCA_905236505.1 Candidatus Gastranaerophilales bacterium | reverse complement strand
TAATTGTCAAATTTGTTTGGCTTGCTTTCCAAGCTGCTACCTCTCTCAAAAATAGTTCACAGGACTATTTTTGTTCGGCAGAGTGTCACGATTCTATATACAATTATTACACAAAAACAAAATTTTATAACAACTACAAATATAATTCTTGAACAATACCTATTATTTTATTTAAGAAATTTTTGTATTTGATTCTGTCTGCCGAACCCGATAAAACTATATCAGCTTTATCTTTACACGGTCTTATATAAACAGCTGCTTTTTCATTTGCGTTTGCATATATATGTTCTGCAGAATCACCCAAGCCACGCTCTTTGGCTCTTACAAAAAATCGCTCTTTTTTTATATCTTCTGCTATATCTACGTATATCTTAAAATCAAATGCATCTCTTATTTTTTCCGTTAGCGTAAATAAACCTTCCGATATAATTACTTTGGAAGGTTTGGCAAAAGTATAATTATCATGGCGAATAGCTGTTCCTGACATATCATATTTAGGAAGATATGTTGATTTTCCTGATAATAATTCCTTTATATGTTTGCTCATAAGCTCTAATTCCAATGCTTGCGGAACATCTAAGTCATAATTTTTTGCAAACTCTGCAAAACTACCGGCTTCTTTTACCATCTCAGAACAATCATAATAATAATCATCTGTATTTACACGTGTAATTGCATCAACTATATTAAATTCTGTTGCAAAAGACTCAATTGTATCTATCAAATCCATTGTTATAGTTGATTTTCCGCTTGCCGTCTCTCCGGCTATTCCTATTGATGCCGGCATTTTTATTTTGCCTGACAAATATCCGGCTATTTTTTTTATTACAAACGGATTATAACTTACAAGTATTGAATCTTTTTCACTTAATTCTTTTTCAAAAATATTTGTTAAATACCGCTCTATTTGATCGTTTATTGAAAATGGCTTTGTTGCCGGTTGTGATTTTAACGGACTTTTTGTTTTAAAGTTGGATATATCTTGTATCATTTTACTATTCTTTCTTCGTTCTATTATACACAAATTAAAACGAAAAAAAAGTTTTTTTGTCTTTTTTTATCCTTTTTTTAACAAAATTTTACATTTTAATGATAAAACTTAATTGTACTTGTTTTCCGGTATACAAAATTGTTTTTTATTTTACGGATATCACAATTACACATTATTTATAAGCAACTCTTTTACCGCTGACGGCAAATAATTTAAAATATCTTTTGCAAGTACACAATATTCTGTCAAATCTTCAGATGCAATTTCGCCCGAACGGGAATGCAAATATACACCCAGTTTTGCAGCATCATATAAAGACATTTTTTGAGCAGTAAGCCCTGTTATAATTCCGGCTAAAACATCTCCGGCACCTGCTTTTGCCAGAGCGGAATTCCCGTATTTATTTATATATACATCACCGCTTGTATTGCACACAACTGTTCTATGAGTCTTTAAAACCGCTATACAATTATATTTTTCTGCTAATTTTTTTGCTGTTTGTACTGTGTCTTTTAATATATCTTCTGTTTCCACACCTAATAGCCTTGCAGCTTCTTTAGGATGAGGTGTTATAATTGTGTTTGATGGTAATACTATTGAAGAATTTTGAGATAATATATTCAAACCGTCTGCATCAACTACAACAGAAATACTATTTTGTTTTGACGCAAGTTCAATAAATTTCGTAAACTCATTCTGAGATTTTTCATCCGTACCCAAACCGCAGCCAATAAGCATTGCATTGTAATTTTGAATGTTTTGTAAAGCTGTTTCTCGTGAAATATAAACAGCTTCAGGAAGAATTTGAGAAATAGAATTTCTTACTTTTTCGCAAGACGCCAGTGCTACATATCCGGCACCAATTTTTAATACCGAATACGATGACAAATATGCTGCTCCTATATAATTTTGAGAACCGGAAACATTCAGAACTTTTCCAAAAGTTCCTTTATTTGAATTTTGCGGTCTTATTGGCATTCTAAAATCAATCATAATTTATAATCCAATTTGTCTGATTACTTCATAAACAGCTATACTTACGGAATTTGACAAATTTAAACTCCTTTGACCGCTTACCATAGGTAATGTAATTGCACTTTCCTGCGTTACATACTCATTCGGCAAGCCGCGTGATTCAGGACCGAAAACAAGGAAATCTCCCGCTCTGAATTCTATATCCGTATACTTCTTTTTTGATTTTGTTGTTAAATAAAAAAACCTTCCGTCAGGAAACTCTTTATACAATTCTTCCATTGAATTTACTTTATGCAAATCCACATTTTGCCAGTAATCCATGCCGGCACGCTTTACATATTTATCCGTTAAAGCAAATCCAAGTTTCCCAACCAAATACAAAGACGCTCCCGTACATACACACAATCTTGCTATGTTACCTGTATTTGCAGGTATTTCCGGTTCATATAAAACTACATTTATTTTTGCCATTAATAAAATTCCTTATTTTTTGTTAGTACGGTACACTTATTTTATATTTTGGTGCGGTACACCGCACCCTACCTATTCTTCATTGCTCATAAAGTTTTCGGGTAATTCATTATCAAGCATTTTACCGAACTCCTCAAATGATAAGCCCAAAGCCTTTACAACTTTTGCTATATTAAAAAAATATGTCCTGCTTTCTGCTTTTATTATGGCATCATAAGTAGACGTTGGAATATCATTACCCAAACAAAAATCTGTATAAGAAATTTCTTTTCTCTCTCTTGTTTTTGTAATTATATCAGATACTGCTCTTTGTAATATTTTAGCTTCTTCTTGCATTTATATCATGATAGTGTTAAAGTAAAAATTACAAACCCCGACGTTGGGGGTATGAGGTTTAATTTATGAAGAAAACTATATCTATTGATTTGGACGGGGTTCTTAACATGTACAACGGACATTTTAATGAAAATGAAATACCTGAAATTCGTGATGGGGCTAAAGAATTTTTAAAAGAATTATCCAAAGATTACAATATAGAAATCTTTACAACAAGAAATAAAAAAATCGCTTTTTTATGGCTTCAAAAAAATGAAATTTTGGAGTTTATATATGACATAACAAATGTAAAAAATCCGTTTACCTCAGTATTCATTGATGACAGAGCAATAAAATTTGAAGGGAATTTTTCTTCTCTTATAAAAAATATAAAAACGTTTTGCCCGTATTGGAAATAGTATGGTGCAGTGTACCGCACCAATATTTGCATTTATCCCTATTTCTCTATTACGCTTTTTGCTTCTATTATTACCGGCAAGCCACGAACTACACAAAATACAATAGCAAAAACAGCTGCCCAAAAGCCTATTGTCCAAATAATTTCTCTATACGGACAAACAGGAATTTTTGCTGCTATAATCAAAACAAATGCCAAAACTTTCGCTACAGCATAACTTATTCTCATAAATTTTGAACCGGTAATCCATTTACAAACCGGATTAACTTGCATACCAAAAGGTGTCAAACCTTTTTCCATTGCTGCACTACGTATTGTATCAGTTACAAATCCTCTGGTTATAGCAATTAACGGAAACAGAATATTTAACCAACCCATTACGGCAAACAGTATCCAATATGTATTTTCTACAATTCTGTCGCCCATAATATCCAACAGCGCACCAAATTTTGACACTTCGTTAAATTTTCTTGCAACCCAGCCATCAACACCATCAAGAGCAAATGCTAATATTGTAAAAACTAATGCCCATACATATGCTTGAGTATT
>CAJOPY010000113.1 GCA_905236505.1 Candidatus Gastranaerophilales bacterium | reverse complement strand
TGAGCTTCATCTATTTTTGCCTGATTTCCGCTTCTTTCGGCTTCTTCCAGTTTTTGTTTGCCCTTCCACGCTCTGATACCTCCTCCGATTGCACCTGTCGCAATCAGACCGGCGCCAATAACTTGCCCTACTCCCGGAATAGAACAAATCAGAGCTGTTCCTGCAATTCCTAATACAGTTAAAAGTGCGTTTTCCGGCTTTTTCCATTTTAATTTGCCGTCTTTATCATTTTCTAAACCAACCATCCCTTTAACTATATTTCCGATTGCTGTTGCTCCGTTTGAAAGCCAGCGCCATGCACCTTTTTTGCCGGAATCCACTCTTCCGGTTCCGTCTTTATGAACTGTTATATTAGCTCTTTGGGTTTGTGCAGCACTTAACTCTTCGTCTACTCTTTTAAGTCGGTCTTGGTATTCGCTGTTTTCTCTTAAGAGTGCAAGTTGTGCGTTAATAGCCGCTTGCTCTCTTTCTTTTTGTAAACGTTCTTTATATAGCTCATATTTCGTTTTCTTTTGTTCTGATGCTGCAGCATCCGGTTGCGCATCCGGTGAAACAGGTGTGTACTGCGGTGTATATGAACCTATGTACGGTGAATTTACCATCTTTTTATTCCTAATTTAATATCCCTTATATATATAAAGTTTTTGTGAATAAAAAAATTGACTTTTTTTATTGTTTTGTAAATTAATATTAAGAAAAAATATAAAGCGGATTTTGACGCAGAATGAAAAAATGTTTTCAAAAGTACAGAATTTGGGTACATCATGAAAAAAACAATTCCAAAATCTTGTATTTATAAATTTTTGCACAACAAAAAAGGAAAATTGTGAAAATTTAAGTCACAATTTTCCTTATATTATTTAAATTTAATAAGTTTTTACTGTTTTTGAACGGTGCTTTTTATGTGTAATTCTCTCATTTGTTGTAAAGAAGCTTCACCCGGAGCATCTGACATTAAACATTTTGCACTTGCGTTTTTGGGGAAAGCTATTACATCACGAATAGAATCCGTTCTGCACAGAAGTGCAACAAGCCTGTCCAAACCGATTGCCAAACCTGCATGAGGAGGGGTTCCGTATTGCAGAGCGTTAACCATAAATCCGAATTTTTCGGTTGCTTCTTCTTCTGTTAGTCCTAATGCTTTGAAGATTTTCTTTTGTACTTCCGAAGAGTGTATTCTGACTGAGCCTCCGCCAAGTTCCGTGCCGTTATATACAATATCGTACGCAATTGATTTTACATTACCCAAATCTCCTGCATCTAATTTGTCCAAATCATTCAAATTCGGAGATGTGAACGGGTGATGCATTGCCATATATCTTCCTTCTTCTTCCGAATACTCAAACATCGGGAAGTCTACTACCCATAACAAGTTATGTTTATTTTCATCAATAAGATTAAGCGATTTTCCAAAGTGTAGTCTTAATCTTCCCATAACATCGTAAACAAGTTTCGGTTTATCTGCTACAAAGAAAATTATATCTCCGGCTTTAGCGCCTGCTCTTTCTTGTATAGCTTTTGCTTGTTCATCCGTAACGAACTTCAGAACCGGTGATTTTGCGGTTCCGTCTTCTTGATAAATTATATTTGCTAACGCTTTTGCGCCAAATGATACCGCAAGTTTTGTAATATCATCAATGTCTTTTCTTGAATATTTAGCACCGCCTTCAATTTTGATACCGCGAACGATACCGCCGTTCAAAAGAGTGTTTTTAACTATATCAAAGTTAGACTCAAGGATAATGTCACCGATATCAAATAATTCCAAACCAAATCTTGTATCAGGCTTGTCAGAACCGAACCTGTCCATTGCCTCCTGCCAAGTAATCTGTTTAAACGGTGGTTTAATATCAACACCTGCAGCCTTAAACGCATCAACCAAAAGACCTTCAACCATTTCTATAACGTCAGGTTGTTGTACAAAAGACATTTCCATATCAATTTGTGTGAATTCCGGCTGTCTGTCAGCTCTCAAATCCTCATCTCTGAAACATTTTGCAATTTGATAATATCTTTCTATCCCCCCAACCATTAACAGTTGTTTAAATATTTGCGGAGATTGCGGAAGTGCAAAGAATTTACCGGGTTGAACACGTGACGGAACCAAATAATCTCTTGCTCCTTCAGGAGTTGTTTTTATTAATATCGGAGTTTCAACTTCCATAAACTCGTTGTTGTTCAGATAATTTCTGACAGCTTGTACAATATTATGTCTTACTTTTAAATTATTAAGCATTTTTTCGTTTCTTATATCCAAATAGCGATATTTTAATCTGACATCTTCGGAAACATTTTCGTCACCTAATACAAACGGAAGAACCTTAGATTCAGAAAGTATATTTACACTGCTAGGATACATCTCAACTTGTCCTGTCGGATATTTTTCATTATATGTTTCTTCGGGACGCTTAGAGATTTTTCCGTGAACTTGTATTACATATTCACTTTTAACTTTTGAAAAAACTTCGTGGACATCAGGATTTACTTGAGGATTTGCCACAAGTTGGAAAAATCCGCTTCTGTCACGCAATTCTATAAATAAAATACCGCCTAAATCTCTCACAGTGGAAACCCAGCCGCAAAGAGTAACTTCTTCATTTAAATTGCTCAAATTTAATTCACCGCAATTTACAGATTTCATACTAGTTTTCAATTTGTTAATCTCCCTTTTAATCATTCTTGGTACAAAAATCGTATCAAAAACAGTACTGAATGTAAAGAAGGGTTTAAAAGAGTAGTGAATATGGGGTTAAGGGGGTAGGACACTGGGGCACTAAGATACTGGGGCATTAAGGCACTAAGAGGTTATGGAGGTTATTGGGTTATTGTAATTACAAAAGAAAAACCGGATTTAAAATCCGGTGTATCCCTATATTATTTAATCGTAGTTTACTTAATCGTAAATTTACTCCTTTAAAGTATAGACTCTGTTATTTAATTACTGTATAAAACTTAAATTCCGATGGCATAAGTTTTCCGAAAGACAGCGTGTTTGTTGATGTTACGAACTTTTCCTCTATATAATCAGTTCCGTCCAGTCTGTACTCCGATACTATTGAATAGTCACACGAAAGTTCTATATTTTTATCAAAAACTTCCCTTCCTTCAACAATTTCTGTCCAAGAATTACCGTTTTCTTCTCTTAAGACTTTTTCTGTAGGAGGATTATAATTAGCAACTACAAGTATAGAACTTTTTAAGCCCTCTTTTTGGATTTGCCATACCACAAAACCGTCATCATCTTGTCTTATTATATGTGCTTCACCATCTGTGATAACAGGTGTATTTTTAACAAATCTGTCCAGTGCATCAAACTTTGCATAAAAATCATAATCTTTTGCTCTTTGCATTGAAACTTCGTTTCCGATTACATACTCCATACCTGTTTTTGTAAACGATTCATCACCGTCTATATAAAATAACGGTCTTTGAGCATATCGTCCTCCCGGTAAAAATTTATATTTAAACCATTTAAACAATGCTCCTTGCTGTCCTAGCTGTCCGGGATATCTGTCTATTGCTTCAAATTCACCGTCTTGATTGTTATAAGTTTTTAAAATTGAAAGCGGTTCGGATTTTTTTGATGAAGAATTGTAATTTGATAAATACAAATTATCATCCGCTATGACAGAAGGTGTTTTTCCGCTCTGGGCAACGATATCGTCACCCCATAATAAATCAAAATTCATGTCTTCGTGGTACTCTTTATAATATTTGTCCCACAACATGTATTCAGCAAGTACGGCAAAATAAGGAATTTTTTCTTTCATTGCCGTATTCAGCATTCCCAATACTTTTCTCGGCGCACGATAACTTATCGGTAATCCGTCTTTCTCTGAAACTTCATCAACTATATGATCTATATGATCAACTCTGAACCCGTCAAAATTGTATTCTGACTGTAAGTTTTTCATATAATCTATGAAAAATGTTATTACATCTTTATTATACTTACCTGATTCAAGATTTACAAAATAATACGGTGTTTGACAATCCAAATTGGCAAAATGGGTAACATCTTCACCGTCAAACTTATAATGTTTAAAAGTAGGATATGATGCTCCTTCACTCATTTTATCAAAAACCGGAATGCCTGCAGAACACCACGCTCCGCCAGGAGCAGGCCACATACCCTCTGTGATAAGAGTGTTTATTATTTCGCCTTGATTTAATATATCACTCTCTGAAAGTTTTTTCCCTTTATGATTTTCCAAAACTCTGTTTATTATATTTTTTGCTTTTTTCTGCAATTTATCCTGAATACTTCTCTCCATCATTGATTCAGATAAAAATATTTTTGTTTCCTTAAGTTCCGAATTTAATTCGTCAAAAATGTTACGATATTTTTCCGCTAAATCTCCGTAACTTTCTCCCATAATATCTTTTTTATAAATTCCGCCTACAATAGATAAATCTTCTTCGGAATATTTTTCACTTAGTTCTTTTAATTTTATATCAACATTTTTTAGAAGTTCTCCAATAAGTGCATTTATATCAAACCATCTTGCACATTCAGGATTTGTAAGAACTATTTTTGAAAATCTTCCTGTCTGCGGAAGTATATCATATATAACAGGATGTCCTGCAAGTTGAGTTAATGTGATAAACATTTTTACCTGCTCATCTGCATTCAATCCGGTTTTGCTTTTTATTGTTTCATCTTCTAAATATGAACTTACGCAGCTTGCCGTAGGAAGATACGCACACCCGAATTCTCTCGGATGAAACGGTATAAGATACATTGTTGTACCTATAATATTATTTTCATAATTTCCGGTTGGTAAAATCAAAAGCTGACGCATCCAATCCATAAATTTTCCGCATTCTTCTTTTTCATTTCCATTCCCCAAGCCCGCCAAATTTATAAGTTTTATGTCGTGTCCTTCTTTTTGGAGCCAAGAGGAATCCTTTACTCCCAATCTTGATAAAACACTTTCTTTTTCAAAATCAAACCCGCCGTCTTTGTAGACACCTTCAGATTTCCATTTGTATTCCAATGAAAATAAAACCTCTGCATCTGATAATTCTTCCAATGCTTTTATGTGAGGATAAGGAAGATACCCGAACTGTTCCATTTGAGAAGCCAAATATTCTTTTCTTTCTTCACTTATTGAATCAAACGGAAATAATTCTCTTAATTTTGAATAGAAAGAATTTACACTTTCACATCTGCTTTCAACTTCTCTTTTAAATAAAAATGATAACATAGGGCTTCTCCTTGTCTTTAAATCATTTACGGATATGTTTGTATTAATTTCTTCACCTGTGATTGTTTGGATTTGTATAAGAATAATATCATGCTTATATATTTTATACAAATAAATGTAAATAAATGTAAAGAGAATTATGATTGTGAAAAAAATACTTATTAGTTTTGTTTGTTTTTATAATACACAACCATACCTGCGTTTAAAAAGGTATGGTTGTGTAAAAGCAGAATGCTCTATTTTTTATATTGTGCATTACAATTTATTTTACGAAAAAGCTTGCATTTACGTTTGCATATATTTTGATTACACCTTCTGAAATTGCAGCCCCTGCTGAATCAGATAAACCTTCTGCTGTTGCGGCTAACATATTTTTTGCCATATAAACTCTTGGCTGGCGATATGATGAATTTTCGGTACAGCTTATATCCATAGATTTTATTCCGTCAAGAGCGGTACCCATTGTTTTTACTGCAATAGAAGCTCTTGTGCTTGCTTTTTTTGATGCAATTTCAATTAATGAATTACATTGTGATTCATAATTTGAAACAGAAAAGTTTAGTGAATTTACGTTTGTTGCACCTGAAGCAATTGATTTATCAATCATTGCGCCTATTTTATCCGTAGATTTTGTATGAACGGTTACTCTGTTTGAAACTTCATACCTGTCCAATTTTTTCTTATTGTCTTTCGTATAAATGTAAACAGGTTGAGCGTTAAAATCGGACGTTTTTATATAATCGCCGTTTGAAGTGTTTATCATACTTTTTAATAATGCATAAACTTTATCTGAAGCTTCTTTGTTCGCTTCTGTTGCCTTTTGCATAGATGATGTGTCACTTGTTACTATCGCAAAAGAAATTTCTGCGATGTCAGGAACCACTTCTGCATTTGCGGATGTATTTATATTTATATACCCTCTTTCTTTATCGGTTCCGTTTACTGCGTTGCCTGCAAGCGTACAGCCTGCTAATACACTTATAATCGCAATTCCTGCGAGAATTTTATTCTTCATTTTTCATCTCCTTTCCTAAATTATCGGTTACACCGTCCGTGTTTTGAATTTTTATTTGTTTTAAGCTTTCTTGTCTTTCTTTAACTTTTATAAGGGTTTGCATATCCATTTGATGGATTTTTCTTTGATATTCTAATCTTTGAACTTCTTTATTTAGTTTTTCGTCAGCCTTTTCTTGTTTTTCTTTTAATTTTTCGGATGACTTTGCTTGCATTGCGTCATATTCTATCTCAGATAGCGGAATAACCGCTTCATCTTCCGTTAGCCGATATCCGGTTGTTGAAACGGGAACTCCTGATGAAGTCAGCGTTTCAAGCTTAGTTTGTTCACCGTTAATATCTATACTCCACGTCCCTAAAAATATCGGTGCAGCGCCTGTGTATGCGTAGGCATTTACAATAACTCTTTGTTCATCATTTGCATCAAAACCTAAGGGATATATATCCCAGCGTTTTATATCCAGATTTATATCCTCTGTATCTTTCCAATACTGTATTATGGCTTCTCTTATTTCCGGAAGTTTCACCGCTTGCTTTTTATCAAAATCATATATCCACAATTCGGTTTTCCAAATTCCGTCGTGTCTGTGACCGGTTTTTTCTTTTATAATAAGTTTAGAGTTATCCGATGAAAAATCAATCGGAGTGAGTGTTCTGAATATAAATTTAGTGTCTGTGTCTTTATTTGTTGATAATATTGGCTTGCTTTCTTTGTTTAAAACATTTGCTGTACGAACTTTTTCCAAATTTGAAAGAGATGAATTTAAATTGATAACAAATAAATCACAACTTACACAATCAGCTTCCGCATAATAATAAACAGCGGGATAAACCATTTTTGAAAAATCTCCCGATACAATTCCTTGTGCATTTATTTGTCGGTCAAAATTCAGTTTTCTCGGGAGTGAAAGTTCAGGACTTCCTACCGGATCATTATATTTGACCAATTTAAATTTGTGCTGCGGGACATAAACCATATTGCTGTCTTTCGGCATATTCGGTTCATTTAATATCTTGGAGTTGATTTCCTTTTTTGTTAATGGTCTTGATTTTGATTCGTATTCTTCTACTGTCATATAACCGGATTCCGGTAAACGACTTTTTTCATATTTTTCGGTTTCATCGGATTTATCAACTTTATTTTTATAAATAATCTCAGAAACCTGCGGATCTTTTTTTCGTGTCATATTTGCTTTTATTTCTGCCATATGGACTTTTGCTGCCATATACATTCCTGCAAGAGCCGAAAACATTATACTAACCCTTCTTTCATCGCAGTAACCGTTGCTTGAGTTCTGGAAGTTACGCATAGCTTTTGCAAAATGCTGTGAACGTGAGCCTTTGCGGTAGCTCTGGTTATAACTAGTTTTTCCGCAATCTGAGGATTTGTTAGCCCTTCAACCATTAACTCTAATACATCTAACTCTCTTTCTGTAAGCCCGTAGTGATTTTCTTTTGATTGCTTTATATTATCCGGCGATGAAATAATACTCTCTGTCGGTTTTCTTAAATTAGAAAAAACAATTTTAGCTATAGCGGGGTCAATCCACCCAATACCTTCAGAAACAGCTTTTATTGCTGATATTGTTTGTTCCGGAGTTGCTCCTTTCATAATATATCCGTCAGCGCCGGCCCTAAACGACTCAAAAATATCATTTTCGCTGTCACGGGAAGTAAAAATTAAAATTTTTGTATCGGGAGCAAAATCTTTTATTCTTTGAGTTGCCTCTATGCCGTCAATATTCGGAAGTCCTATATCCATTAATATTACATCAGGAGATAAATCTCTTGTTTTTTTTATGCCTTCCGCTCCGTCACTTGCTTCTGCTATAAGATTAATATTATCAGCTTTGCTCAATAGCATTGCTAATCCCATTCTGTATAACTCATGATCCTCTACCAGCAAAACGTTTATCATTTTTAAGCTCCCGACTTTTATTTAAAATCAATTTGTTTTTTGTAATATTTTTTCGTTTATAACATCTGTTAAAAGGAACGAAAATTCACTTCCTTTGTTTAAAACGCTTTCAAGCCAAATTTTACCGCCGTGAGATTCTATAATTTGTCTTGACAAATATAACCCCAAACCAGTGCCTGTAGAGCGTTTTTTGCTTGTTCCCTGCGAAAAGCGCTGAAACATATTCGGAATATCTTCCTGAGGAATTCCCACTCCGTTATCTTTTACCGAAAATATTAAATCACGGCCTTCTGATTTAAGAGTTATCTTTACAATTCCTCCGTCTTGCGTGTAATTTATTGCATTTCCGCATAAATTACAAATAACTCTTCTTAATTCGCTCCTGTCTGCATATATTTCAACATCTTTATTTTCACAATCCGCTGAAAAATCTATATTTTTTGATTTTGCAAGCGGCGATAACTCTTCATATACCTGTTTAACAAGATTATATATGTTAAAGTTTGTTTTTGTAAGTACAAGCTTGTCTGCATCATATTTATAAACTTCTAATAACGCATTTACAAGCCCTAACAAATCTTCGTTGCTTTTTTGCATTGTAGACAGAAGAAGCTTCTGTTTTTCATCAAGCTCACCCAACGCTCCGTTCAAGAAAAACGTAAGCGTCTGAATTGCTGCTAAAAGAGGTGTTCTCAAATCGTGCGTCAGAGTTGCAATAAAATCATCTCTTAGCTTGTCAGCTTTTTTCTGCTCCGTAACATCTCTTATTACACCTACAAATCGCTTGTAGTTATCATCAGGATTAATTCTTGCGAAACTGATTTCTACAGGGATATCTGAATTTGAAAACGGATTTTTTATGCAAAAATCCCTTAAGAATAACTCACTTTCTTCTAAAAGATGCAATTCTTTTGAAATAAAAGTCTTTTTGCCAAAGATAAAGTCGTCAACGGAAGCTCCGATTAACCTGCTTGTAACATGTCCTATCATGTTTTCGCAAGAAGGATTAACCTGTTCAATTATACCGTCTTCATTCAGAATTATTATTCCGTCGGCACAATAATTTACTATTCCGGACAGCTTTGCATTGGCTTGTTTTAAGTCAGCCGTGCGTTCTTCTACAATTTGCTCCAAATTATGAGAATATTTTTCAAGTTCTTTTTTGGCACTATTCAATTCTTCTATTTTGTGTCTTAATTCACTTATTAAGTAACTTCTTTCTATGCCGTTTTTTATGTTAATTATTAAATCGTCGTTGTTCCAAGGTTTTTCAATGTACCTGTATAAACCTATTTCATTAATTGCTCTTATTGCGTTTTCTTTATCGGCATATCCGGTAAGCAAAATTTTGCTCACTTCCGGATATAATTCTTTAACCTCTCTTAAGAATTCCAATCCGTTCATCTCCGGCATCAAAAAATCCGATATAACCAAATCAGGCTTATTGTTCTTCAAAAAATTAATAGCATCTTTTGGTGAATTAAACAGATTTACATCAGAAAAACCTTCAACTTTAAGCAAAGTGCTAAAAGCGGAAGTTACAATTTTTTCATCATCAACTACGACAATCTTTCCCTTAATCATATACTTATATTACCCCAAATAAGTGTATCAGGCAAATTTGCTTACAATAATGTATTTTTTTTTACATTTTTTAATAATTAAAGCGTATAAAAACTTATTTAAATAATTTTTCAAATCTTCGCATAGCTTCTTTAGTGTTTTCATATGAACCAAAAGAAGTCAGTCTGAAGTATCCTTCGCCGTTTTTACCAAAACCTGACCCCGGCGTTCCGACTATTTGAATATTTTTGAGTAAAAATTCAAAAAATTCCCAAGAATTCATATTGTTTGGACATCTTAGCCAAACATAAGGCGAATGCTTTCCGCCAACATGCCAGATATTACATTCTTTAAGGGTATCAGATATCAGCCTTGCATTTCGTTTATAATAATCAATATTCTCTTTAATTTCTTTTTGACCTTCAACTGAAAATACAGCTTCTGCACCTCTTTGAACTATATATGGCACTCCGTTAAATTTTGTTGTTTGTCTTCTGACCCACATTTTATTTAATTTACCAAGATTTTTCGGAACAATTGTATACCCGCACCTTGTGCCGGTGAAACCTGCTGTTTTTGAAAGCGAGCAAAACTCTATTGCGCAATCTTTTGCGCCCTCTATTTCATATATTGAGCGCGGAAGTTTTTCATCTGATATAAAACATTCATAAGCAGAATCAAATAGTATTACTGCTTTTTGCTTAAGTGCGTAATTTATCCATTGTTTTAATTGCTCTTTATTATAAACGGCACCTGTCGGATTATTGGGTGAACATATATATATGATATCACTTTTTATATTCTCGTCCGGAAGCGGTAAAAACTGATTATCCCCATTTGCGTTTATAAATTTTATACTGCGCCCTGCCATAATATTTGTATCAACGTAAACCGGATATACAGGATCCGGAACTAATACAATATTTTCTTTGGAAAACAAATCCAAAATGTTACCTAAATCACTTTTTGCACCGTCTGAGATAAATATTTCATCTAATTCTAAATCCACACTATGTGATTTATAATAATTTTTTACTGCATTTCTTAAAAAATCATATCCCTGCTCCGGTCCGTATCCTCTGAAAGTAGATTGATTCCCCATTTCATCTACAGCTTTATGCATGGCCTCCGTTACTGCTTTGCACAAAGGAAGCGTAACATCTCCTATGCCTAACTTTATTATTGTTTTATCAGAATTTTGAGATGCATACTCGCTCACTTTTTTTGATATTGTTGAAAATAAGTAACTTTGTTCCAAATTATCATAGTTAGAATTTATATTCATTGATCAGATTCCTCGTGTTTACCTTTCATAAGTTTTTCAAAATCGGACGGTTTTATATTTTGTATAAAATCTTTAAATTCTTGAGCTTCTTCGGCATCTTTTGCGGTATCAGTTGAAACAGAGCCATTCATAAGTACATTTGCCGTTACAAAAATTGGTGCTTCACATCTCATTGCAACAGCTATTGCGTCACTCGGACGTGCATCTATTTCTATAATTTCTCCGTCTTTTTCCAAGAATAAAGTTGCATAATAGGTTTCTTTTTCTACGTTGTTAATTTCTATTTTGCTTAACGTGTATCCTGTTTTTTCAATAACATTAGCAATAAGATCATGCGTCATAGGACGTGCAACAACAAGACCTTCTATGCATCTTATTATTGCGCTTGCTTCTGCGGAACCTATCCAAATCGGTAATGCTTTTCTGTTATCTAAATCGTGAAGTACAACAATAGGAGAATTTGTTCTTACATCTAATGCTATACCCATTACTTTCATTTCAATCATTGTCTTTCCCCTTATTACTTAATAAGTTTAGCACAAAAACTCATTCTGTGCTATAATCTCACATATGAAACTTAATCTTATTTATAACAAATTTATACCAAATTATCAAAATTCCTTAGAAGTTATAGAAAAGGAATTGATTTCTTATAATATAGACTTTAAAACACAAGAACTTTCCGGCATGGAAAATTATGGTGATTTTACTTTTGTAATCGGAGGTGACGGTACACTTTTAAGGTGTGCAAAATATTATTCCGAATATGAAACACCGGTTATGGGAATAAATACGGGAAGATTAGGTTTTCTTTCGCAATCCGGAACCGACGAGATAAAGAGTGTTATAGAAGCTGTTTTGGAAAACAGATATGGCGTTCAAAATCGTATGATGTTAAAATCAAACGAATATAAGGCGTTAAACGATTTTGTTATTAAGGGTTGTATCTCTGGACGTACGTCCGGTTTTTATCTAGAGATTAACAATAAGTTTGTTTGTGATTATGTTGCAGACGGAATAATAATATCAACGCCAACAGGTTCAACAGCATACGGACTTTCTGCCGGAGGCCCCGTTTTATCACCTGACATGGACGCAATTGTTATAGTTCCTATATGCCCTCATACGTTAAATGCAAGACCAATTGTTGTTCCGTCAGGCGAAACTATATCTGTCAAAACAAGTGATGAACTTTTGTCCGTTTGTATTGACGGTTTTGTAACAACAAAATGTGTGGATAAAGTTGTTATAAAGAAATATGAAAAAAAAGCAAAACTTGCGTTTTTAGATAATAATAATTTTTATACAGTGCTAAGAGATAAATTGCATTGGGGAATTTCTCCGGAGAAATAAACCGTATAAATTTTCATCCGTATTTATTTGGTCAAATATCTTATTTTGTTATATTTGCCTTCGGTTATATTTCCCCCCTTTACATTTAATGGTGTTTTATATATTATGATGATATACTGGCCAAATATCATAAAGGAGAACAAGAAAATGCAAGTAATACTAAAGAAAGAAGTTCAAAACATAGGTGAAGCCGGCGATTTAGTAAATGTAAAAGACGGGTACGCCAGAAACTATCTTATACCAAAAAATTATGCTGAAGAAGCTACAGATGGTGCTTTAAAAAACAGAGAACAAAATATAGCAAGAATTAAAGCTAAACAAGAAAAATTACATCAAGAAGCTCTTGCAAAAGCTGCTGAAATAGAAAAATTAGGTTCTATAGAATTGTCTGCAAAAGCAGGAGAAAGCGGAAAGTTATTCGGTACTATTACAACCAAGAAACTTTGCGAAGAAATTAAAGCAAAATCTAATATTGAAATAGACAGAAAAACAGTTTCTTTAAATGCTCCTATTAACAAAATTGGTGAATTTACAATGTTAATAAAATTAACTTCAAAAGTAAGATCCGAATTAAAGATTATAGTAACTGCTTCTGAAGTAGTTAAAGAATCTGTAGAAGAAGTTACGGAAGAAGCTGAAGCGTAAAATAACGGTAAAAATATTAAAATAAATAAAAGACGTGCAGGCTTGGTGTCACACGTCTTTTTATTGAGAAGAGATTAAATAAAATGAAACTTAATTTAAAGAATCTGCCTTGCGGCTCATTACCATATCATAATACAAAGTTATGCAAACAGATGATGCTGCGATTATATGAGAATGTACCGTTTTTACCGTATTTACCAAAAATAAATTCAGAAGATAATATTATAAAAAGAACAACCGATAATTTACCGTGTTTATATATAAATGATAAAGGAATTACGCTGGAAAACGATATAACGATGTTAAATTCAGCTTTAGAAGAGTATGATTCCGATATAAACAAAGTTAACGGATATGAAAAATTTTCCTCTTCGGCTGTTTATATTAATGAATATTTAGCAATATTAAAAAGACTACAACCAACAGAAACAGTACTAAGACTTTTTGGACCTTTTTCTTTGATGCAGAAAATTCAAAATATTGAAATTAATGACTTGCTATCAGAGCAAAATTACAGAAAATATATTGTTTTATCATATTCGCTTAAAGCACAATGGTTTATAAATTTAATTCAAAAAACGGTACCTAACATAAAAATATTAATTTTATTTGAAGAACCATTATTAAACAAATTCGGAAGCATAAAACGAAGATATGATTCTGTAACAAAGGAAAGTCTTATAACGTTATATGCAAAAATTTTTAGTAAAATTCACCATTTAGGCGGATATGTCGGGGTTGAATGTTTTGAAAAATGTAATTGGCAAATTCCTATAGACTCAGGAGTTGATTTAATTTCATTTGACGGATATAACAACCCTTCAAGTTTAAGTATCATATATAAAAAAATCAATAATTTTTTAGCCGGAGGCGGATATATAAATTGGGGATTTGTTCCTGTAAATAGTGAAAATACAGTAAAAAATTTAAAACCGGACGTTTTATCAGATAAGCTTACAAAATCAATGACTCAGCTTGCTTGTGACGGTGTTCACAGTGAACTTTTATTTAGCCGTTCAACAGTATCTACTATTGGAAATATGGATAATTTGTCAATTTTCTTTGCAGAAAAAGCACTAATTCTAAGCATGCAATTATCAAAAAAAATTCCTGTCAGTTTTAACTCTCCTGCGATGAATCCTCAATAACACCACCGGAGTCAATTGTTATAGTGTTTCGTATAAAAGCGTGGGCGATTAACAGCAAATATGGGTTCATTTCATTTGTTGCCGAAAGGTTTACTTTAGCTTCCCTTTTTGTTACAACCTCTTCACTTTTTACTTGAACCGCTTCTACATCTAATGTCATATTCATCGCATGACCGGCCGCTTCTTTTGATAAACTTTTTTGCAGAGTGTTTTTAGGAAAATCTTCAGAACAAATTATATAAGCATTAACTGAATTTGAGGTTGTTAATGTAAAAACACCTTTAACGTTACCAAAATTTATTGTTTGTATTAAAACTGTAAGTTTTGAGTCATTTGATTCGTTTTCTCCGTCATCGGTTTCTATCTCCAGATCAAAACCCACACCGTCATTTAACGGCAGCCACGGAAGATACAAAAGCATCAAACTTTTTAATGTTTGAGCGGGATTTCCTGATTCAGCCATAGCGACGCACGAGTTTATTACATTAAGAGTTTCTCTTATTTGTTCACTTGTCATACCGCCTTTGGAAGCTGAAGCCATTGCGATTATAAGAGCGGACATTGCTTGTTTACTGTTTTTTGTAATCATATCTGCAATTGCGGGCATGTGAATCATTCCGCTAAAAATAAGAGAAATTGCATCTTTTGGAGCCTGTGACTGAACATTTTGCATCAATTGATTTTGTAACGCTTGAATTTGTTCCGTTGCATTTTTTATTGCAGGCAATTTATCAGTATTTTCATCAAAAATTTGTGCTAAAACTTTTTGACTCTTTACTAAATCTTCATTTAAATTGTTTATTATTAGGGTGTTTGAGGCATTGATAGGTGTATTACTTTGAGCCATCTTAAGTATTTCGCCGAGCGTCTGAGGTAATCCGAGCAAGTTTTTAACATAGACTGAGCGATCTGTTTTGTTAAGTTGATTCATTTGTATAGGCTGTTTTAATTCCGGCTGATTTTTTATACTCTCATTTGTTTGTTTTTGAGTACTACCTTGCTGGTTTAGTATATCATTTTGTTGTTTTACCTGCCTTTGAGGTGCTATCGGTTCTTGACGGTCTATTTGAGTTTGCTTATTTATTTGATTTTGATTTGATATTTGACTTTGATTTGCAATTTGATTTTGTTGTGTAATATGATTTTGCGGAGATGTTTGTGATTGCTGATTAATTTGTAACTGCTGGTTTATTTGATTTTGTTGCAAATTTTGATTTACGGATTGGTTTTGATTATTAGAAAAATTTTCTTGAGGTTGATTTAATTTGTTAGCCTGATTTTGTTGATTTAATTGGTTAAGTTGTGTTTGATTATTCTGTTGTTGAGGTTGGTTTAGTACATTCTTTTGATTTTGTTCAGATGCTGTTTGTTGAAATTCCGGATTATTTTGTTGATTAATCTGACTTTGTTGATTTTGGTTGTTTAAATGGTTAATTTGGTTTTGTTGGATAATTTGTCCTTGTTGATTAAGTTGATTTAAAAGGTTTATTTGACCTTGAGAGGACGGATTTTTTTGTGGAGAAAGAGCTGAATTAAAAAGATTATCAGGAGAATTATTTATATTTTCCTGTTTTACTTTTTTCAAATTATATTCCGGAGTACGTATACCGATTAAACCGGCTAATATTTTTCCGACATTAAATCCGCTCATAATTTTATTATAACAATACGTTTTGTTAAATCAAGATATGATTTTTATATGCAAAAAAAATATTAGCGCACAATAAAAAAGGAATTAAAGCTTCCCTTAATTCCCTTAAAACGGAGTTTAACTAATATGAAAAATTTTAAATTATTATTGTGTAGCCATCTCCATTGCAGATTGCAACAGATCTTTATTTGATTTAATAAGTGCGTTTACAAGCTCCATTTGCAATTTAGCTTGTTGATAATTTGCAATGTTTGCCTTAAAGTCAGTGTTAGATTGTTCTAAAAGACCTGAACGAATTTCTCCGCGTCCGATTACCGGTTTTCCGGATTCAGGAGTTTCTATAAACACACCTTGTTTTATTTCATACAATCCGTTAGGATTGTGAAAATTTGCAGTTGCAATTTTATACAAAGGAACCGAACGATTACCGCCGTCAGCTTTTCCGTATAAAGTGCCGTCGTTTTTTATTTCATATTCATCATATTTTCCTAAGAATTTACCGTTATTCGGATCAATCCAGAGTTTTATATTTGTTGTCGGAACACTTAAGGCTCCGCCTTTTAGTGCAGTTTCTTCATACAAATCCGCACTTATAGATTTTGTTCCGGACATAATCTCGCCCTTGTCATTTAGTATATAACCTTGTACATTATCGCCGTTTGCGTTTTTATATACACCTTCAGAATCAAAAGTAAAGTCACCGAGTCTTGTATATGATACATTACCTTCCGGAGAACGTACCATAAAGAAACCTGTACCTTCAAAAAACAAGTTTTCATTAGATGTACCCGGCATTGATTTGCCTTGATCTTGTTTTTTTACATTATTATCAACAACAGCACCGCCTAAGAATGTTTTAAATGTAATCTTATTTTCGCGAAAACCCGGTGTGTAAACATTAGTCATGTTTTCGCCCAAATAATCTAGCCACTGTGTTGTTGCTTTTTGGGTGTTAATTGCGGTTGTATAAAGGTCATTCATCTTTACGTCCCTTCTTTCTGTTATCTTGGGTATCTTGCTTTTGTTTTCTTTGGTTTAATTCATTGTAATCTATGTCATTATCATCAAATCTTTGACGCAAAATCGGCAAATTTTCTTTTAAGTACGATTCTGCTATTTGAGAGCTTGGAAGAAAATCTGCAGAGATTTTTCCTGCTCTATCTATCTTTATAATGACAGAAATGTTATTGTCAAAATCTATTCTTATCGGTTTATTATTTTCCATTGCTTTAGCCAGTAAATCGGCTAAAGTTTTTGAAACTTGAGATGCTTTTTGATTGTTTTGGACTTCGTTTATATCAGCAATACCTTTGTCTGCCAAATTTATAAAGAAATCCGCATCAGATTTATCCATAATAACATTTTCATATTTTACGATTGTATCAACAGTTATATTTGTCTTTGCATCAACTTTTTTTATGCCTTCTTCATTTGATACAATTTTTGTTTTTGGTTCTTCTGTATTGATTTCTTCAGGCTCAAACTCAATATCTTGTGCCGTTAAATTATTATTTTCTGCTTGTATTTTAAACTGATTTTTTGTAATTTTATCGGTTTTAATTTTATTATCATTATTTATTGTTTTCTTTTGAACAATATCTATAGCTTCCTTAAGCTCTGTTTCCGGCGCTAGAATGTCAGAAACTTTTTCAATTGGTTTTTCTTTTTCAATTGGTTTTTCTTTTTCAATTGGTTTTTCTTTTTC
>CAJOPY010000112.1 GCA_905236505.1 Candidatus Gastranaerophilales bacterium | reverse complement strand
TACGACAATAACGGAAATATAAAAGCACTAAGAGCATTGAATAATCAAAATAAAGCATACACAAACGAAGCATTTGCGGCAAAACAATTAGGGCTTATGGAAATAAGCACCGGACGTACAGATGGTACAAATTTGTACCAATGGAATGATGAAAAACATCAGTTTGATTTTAAAAGAAAACTTAATTCAAACGAACTTAATCATGCGCGTGCAATAGCATCAGAAAGAGAACAAAGAGGAGAATCAAACGATGCAAAACCAATTCAAAAAGATGTAGTAAGCTCTGCTGTAAACGTAAACATTGTGCAGAGTCCAACTCAAGAACTGGTATCAAAATTGCTAAAGGAGAATGGTTTTGAAGACTGAAGCTGTTGTGTAGAACGCGCAATGCCAATTTTGGCATTGCGCGTTCTAATACAAATTTTCCGACTAAAAAATCAACTTCTATCCGGCAAATTTCAAACCAAAAAATCTCAAAACTAACCTATTCATGAATTCAATTATTCAAATTAAATCAATTTTTCGTTTGGAAGTTATTATATATTATTAAATTTTAGGAATATTTCTCGTATAAGTTCATATCCTTTTTTTAATGATGCAATATTCATTTTTTCACGCGGTGAGTGCATGTTAAATATGTTTGCAATTCCAAGTAATACAGGAATGAAAAATTCTTTATTCTTGTTCTTTTTACTTGTATATATGTGAGTTTCTGCGCCCGCCGGAAATGTTCCGATATTCGGTTTCATATTTAGTTTTTTGCAAGCTTCCAAATATAGGTTTTCTATTTTTTTGTCATTTGTTTTTTCAAAAATCGGCATCAATTCTTCATAATTTATATCTACAGAAGCAAGTCCTTTATATTTTTTATTATATTTTTCCGTTATTTTACATAGTTTTTGGCGAAGTTCATTTTCCCGCAATTTATCAGTACTCCTGATTGATAAAGTAGCCATAGCTTTTGTGTTTATTACATTGGTTACTGAATTTTTCATAAAATAATCCAAGTAATTATTTGTAACTAATTTATCTTCTAAAATTTTTGCGGCTGAGTTTTGAATATCTCCAGCAATAATTGTTCCCACGTTTAATGATGTTATATTGCCGGATTTGTCTTCGCACCAAACTCCTTGCGGAAATTCGGATATCAAATCTGATATGATTTTTGCGGCATTAAGTCGTTTTTTGTCTTTTATATCCATACCTGAGTGTCCTCCATATTGCGTTGATACAGAAAGTTTAACCGTTGTATATCCGGCTCCTGCATTATCAAATTTTCCCAGCGTTGCTTCATCCAATACAACCACGTATTTTGATAGTATGTTGCTTAAATCAGCATTTATAATTCCTGTCATTCCGAGTTCTTCATCTCTTGTGAACAGCATTTCTAAGCCGCCGTGTTTTATATCCGTATTTGCAAATTCTTTTGCAAGCATTAATGCAGCTGCAACACCGGATTTGTCATCCGCACCCAGAGTTCTTTTACCGTCAGTTTTTATAAAACCGTTTGCTTTTATCAGATTAACGGGAGAGTTATCTCCAACAACATCCATGTGAGCGGAAAACATAAGCGGAGATTTTGTTTCGTCTGTTGCCGGAATGGTTAATTTAACGTTTTTATAATTATCTAACTCCGCTTTTATTTTGTTTTGTTTGCAAAAAGCAAGTATCCAATCAGATACAGCGGATTCTTTTAGAGGAGGCGATGGTATTTTAGCCAATTTCTCAAAAACGTCAGTAACTTCATTTTTAAAAATATTGGTTTTAATTTTTCCGTTAAAATTAATGTTTAAATTGCTTTTATTAGCATTATTTCTTGTTATTGTGCTATATGGTAATACAGAATTGACTATCATAAAAAATTCCCTTTCTTTTGTTAAATAAAAAACAAAAAAATTGCAAAAATGCAAAATGCAGTTTTCCTGAAAGGGATTATTAAAGACTAAGAAATGCAAAAAAGCATGCTAAATACGAATCCCTTTCAGGACTGTATGAGCATGAACTCTTATTAAGCTGTAAGCAAAATTTCTTAAATCTTCCATAAATTTTTACCTAACTATATTATAGAGTTTTTTTTAAAATTTTGCAACTTTTAGAGCTTGCGGAAAAAATCAAAAATTGACAGATTTTTGAGGTTTTTTGCAGACTCATTTTATTAAAAATTTTATTAAACAAAAAATTTATATTGTTTTTAAATTTTCCAAAAATTCTTTGTTTGCGTTTAAACTGTCTTGCGAAGCTGTTATTGAGTATACAGGATTTCCGGAAAAAGCTTTTTTTGCAAAGTTTATTATATCTTCTTTTGTTACATTATCTATTTCAGAATAAATTTTGTTTTTTATATCTAAGCTTTCATTAAAAGCCAAACCCATATCAAGCGTACTTAATTTTGCTTCCGAACCTTCGTTATTTAATAATTTTGCTTTAAGACTGCGTTTTGCGTTATTCAAATCTTCATCTGTGAAGCTTCCCTTAATAAGCTCGCCTATCTGGCGATTAAATCCGTTTATGGACTTTTCTATATTATTATAACTGTATTCACCTATATTTTTATTATCGGTTGTCGTTAGAATATTTAAAGAAATCTGTCCCTGATTTCCCCTGTTTTTAATGTCTGAATAAACCGAATAAGCAAGATTTTCTTTTTCTCTTAAAATATCAAACAGTCCTATACTTGAACTTGTGAGTATAGAATTCATAATTTGAGAAACAACTTTTTCCTTGTTATCAGATAAATCTCTTTTATAAGTAAACACTTGTGATATGTCAGCTTGAGAATTACTGTTTATTGAAGTCAATACAACAGGTTGAATTCTTTCTCTGTATATTTCAAGAGGTACATATTTGTTAGGTTCAACAGGTTTTAAGGAAGATGCAAAATCCAAAATTCCGCTTTTAACTTCATTTGCATTTTCAAACGGAATAGTTGCCCCAATTGTTCCTCTGCAATTTTTAAGCATATATTTATGAAGTTCTTTTACGTCATCTACTGAAATATTATCCAAATTGTTTACAATTTCTTTCCTTGTAAAAGCAAACGGATTCATGTATCTGTCAAACTCGTCACTGATGATTTTAGCGGTTTTTTGAGTTTTATTAAAATTGTCTTTAATATTGCTCTTTGCTTTTGCGATAGTTTCTTCGGTAATGTTCGGATTGTACAAAAGTTCTTTAAAAGTATTTAGAGCCGTTAAATAATTATCTTTTGTTCCTCCGACTTTTCCGTTAAGTCCTCCATAGCCGCATGTTAGACTTATTCTTAAATTGTTTTCAGCTTTAAAGTTATTAAATTCTTCTTCCGGCATGCTTTTGCTGCCCATAGTAAATACTTCATTTAAAACTTCTAAAACACCGGCTTTTTTGTGATACGGAATATTATTTAAAAAATCCATGCTTAAATCAATATTACCGCTTTTTGTTTTATAGAATCCCGCATCGTAGTTGTTTTTTAACTTATATCTGCTAAGATTTTCGGTGTTTACCGGAACTCTTTCTTGAGAACCTTTAAAAGAAACTTCTGTTTTATTGTTAGATGGGTGCACAACAGTAATAGCAGTTTTATTTAAATCAAAATATTTATTTATGCATTTATTTATCTCATCAGCCGTTATAGAGTCCAGAATTTTATCATATTCCGTAACGTAATCTAAATTATTATCAAGCAGTGAATATCCGACTAAATCATTTACGGCGGAAGAATGTTCCATAATTTCGTTAACACTTTGTTTAATTCTTTGTTTTAAACGATTAGCAACATCTTCTGTTACAGGCTTAACATTTGCTATTGCGTGAAACAACGTTTTTAAAGCTTTCTCAGAGTTTTCTTCCGAAGGTGTCATTGCAAGATATATCAATTGATTGGAATTCGGATTTGTAGATATTTTTTCGTTATCAATAAGCGGAATAGTATTGTACTCTTTTAAAGAAGTAATTATGCCCGCTTCATGTGACATAAGATATGCTGATGCAATATCTAACAATATTTTTTCTTTTGTTTCGTTATTCTTTGGTCCGGCAAATCCAAGAACTATGTTTGCGGAATTTGTTTTGTCAGAGATAAAATCTTTTCTGATTGTTTTATTAATAGGGGTAATTTTTTCTTCATATTTATTTCCTTTGGAAATTTTATGAGAATTAAAATTTTTGGATATTAATTCTATTGCTTCATCAGGATTTACATCTCCGGTTATTACAATTTTTATGTTATCCGGTGTGTAATATTTGTTATAATAATTTACGACATCATCTCCGGTTAAGTTTTTTATATGTTCAACGCTGCCTCCTACAAGTTCATCTGCCGGATTTTTAATATTAAATAATGTTCTTACTGTTTGGTCCATAGCAACGGTTTGAGCATCATCTAATATCATATTTATTTCTGATGATACAGGTCCTTTCTCTTTTTTTATCATGTCTTCGGACAATTTTAAGTCCTCAGTCATTGCTGCAATTACCTTTATTTGAGTTTCCAAATCTTTGTTTTCCAATAAAGGTGCTGAATTGACATAATCAGTTATTGCGTAATTAGTACTGGCATTTGCCCAACCGCCAAGCTTATCTATTTTTTTAAAAGAGTCACCTGTTTTTAACTCTATATGTCCGTTTTGTCCGTTTGTTCCGTTGAACGCCATATGCTCCAAAAAGTGACTTATACCTTTTATATCACCTGTTTCATTCATTGAGCCTACATTTACATAAGTTTTAACAACAGAGGGAGAACCTTCCATCGGTACAATTGCAACTTTATATCCGTTTGATAAATTATAGTTATGAATTTTTAAACCGTTAGAAAGTGTTTCGGTTTTTGTTTTTGTATATTTGACCGGTGTACTTACCCCAAAATCCGGAGTTACGTAACCTAAATCTTTAATTCCATTCGTATTATTAGCAGCAGAATTTACCGGCTCGTTTTTTACACTGCTTTTAAAAATGACATTATTAAAACTTGTAACCTTCATTACCATATATATATAAAAACATTTCATTTAAAAAAATTGATAAAAAATTAAGAAATATTAAAAAAGTTTAAAATATCGTGTTATAATAGAGCATGTAGATTTTGTTATGAAGGAGATAGGTATGACAACTCTAAGAAATGAACGAGTCAGAAAAGAATTAATGCGTGATATATCTGATATATTAAGAAAAGAAGTAAGAGGATTAGAGGGAGTTGTATCTGTAGTAGATGTTGAAGTTTCTCATGATAACTCATATGCCAAAGTAATCTACAGTGTATTAGGTTCTCCCGAACAGGTAGAAAAAGACAAAGATATAATAGAAAGAAATACCGGAAAAGTTCGTTATGAAGTAGGCAAACGAATAAGATTAAGAGTTACTCCGGAGATAAAATTTGTATATTCTGACGGTCTTGAGCAAGGTTCACGCGTATTGGATCTCATTGAAAAAATATCCAAAGGCGAAATAAAATAATGTTTGGTTTATTAAATGTATATAAGCCTAAAGGAAAAACATCTCATGATGTTGTCGCATTTTTGAGGCGTGTTACAAAAATCAAGTGTATAGGACACACGGGTACATTGGATCCTTTTGCGGAAGGAGTTCTTCCTGTCTGTATAGGAAAAGCAACCAGAATTATAGAGTATTTAGAAGACGATAAATCATATATAGGAACAATTCAACTTGGATGTTCCACAACAACTTACGATACTGAAGGTGAAGTTGTTAAAGAAAATTTTGAAAAAAAAGTTACAAAAGACGAAGTGGATTTTGTTTTAAATGATTTTAGGGGCGAAATTGAGCAAATTCCTCCAATATATTCGGCTATAAAAATAAAAGGTAAAAAATTGTATGAATATGCAAGAAAAGGTGAAGAGGTAAAAATTCCGCCAAGAAGAGTTTTTATAAACGAGCTAAAAGTTTTAAGGTATGAACCACAATTAAACCAAATTGAACTTTATATTTCCTGTTCAAAAGGTACTTATATTCGTTCTTTGGCTAATGATATAGGTGAAAAACTTGGAGTTTATGGGCATTTAATAAAACTGATAAGAACAAAAGCCGGTTTGTTTGAACTTGATAATGCAGTTCATTTAGAAGAATTAAATACGCCTGAGAAAATAAATGAATATTTAATGAATCCTTTAGATTATTTAAATTATCCAAAATACGAACTTACTGAATTTGAAAAAGAAAAGATTTCTCACGGAATGAGTATAAAAATAAAAAGTATGCCAAACAAAATAGTTGTTTTAACTTATAATAAAGTGCTTGCTGCAATAGGGACTTGCAGTGAAGATGGTTTATTTAAGTGTAATAAAGTATTTTTATAATGATTTATGCGTAAAACAGAGGCTAGTTTACGTAAAAATAATTAACAGCTAGCGGATTTTTAAAATCATCGTGTGAAAATACCTGCATTACATATCGTCCTTTTTCGTACAGTACAAAGTAGTTTGAATGATAATATCTTTCGTCTTGCATAAGTCTGTAGTCTTTAGTGCGAACTACTTCATATCCGCCTAAATGAGCTTTATCGGTCATTTTAAATATTTGAACTCTGATAAAATCATTACTCATTTTTTTGGGGGCAATAAATAAATAATAAATTCTGGTTTCAGGCAAAAATGTTTTTTTATCATATAGAGCATTTTCTCTCGTTATGGGCTGGTTATTGAAAAGAATTAATCCGCGATCGTATGCGCATCCCGATAAAAATATTATCGCAAAAAATAAAACAATAATCAGTTTTAACGATTTCATAAAAAATATTTAACCTTCCAAAGCTTTTATTTTTTGTTTTACGGCATTTAACATAGATTCATCTTGTTCAAGACCTGAAAACAGATAATAGTATTCCAAAGCTTTATTCACATCTTTTTTTTGTTCGTAAGACATTCCGAGCGAATAATAAGCATACGGATACTCAGGAGAAATTTGTATTACTTTTTCAAAACATTTAATAGCTTCATCGTAATTTTTTTGTGCCGCATAAACTAAACCTTTATTGAAGTATGCATCAGAATTATCTTTGTCTAAAACAAGAAGCTTATCATAAAAATTGATAGCTTTAGTATTATTACCCATCAATTTATATATATTTGCAATTTTGAGCATTGTAATTTTATCTTGAGGTGCATAAACGACAGCTTTTGTATAATAATCAATCGCTTCGCTGTAATTTTGTTTTCTGTACGCTTCGTCTCCTTTTTTTAGAAGTTCTTCATATTGCGAATTGACGGCATTTTTCGATGAGGTTATTTTTGTATCACTTGTTTGTTCTGTTGTTTTTTCGGCTTTTTTAACATTTTGTTTTTCTTGAATGTTTTTGGCTGTTTCTGTAATGTTATTGGTTTTTATAAAGGTATTAAGAGCATTTTTATACTCAGTATTATTCGGTGCCAGTGATAATGCTTTTGTGTAATTTTCATACGCAATATTTGTGCATCCCATTTTGTCATTTGCCAACGCGTAGCCATAATAAGCGGAAGGCTCATTTTTGTTTGTTTCTATTGCATCTTCAAAATACAAAATAGCTTGTCCGTAGTCTTTTTTGTCCAAAAGAGCGTATCCGTATGATATTATTGCTGAGTTTAAGTTTTTTTCTAATCTTTCATTCGGTTTTATGGCAATTAGCTGTTTATATAATTCTATCGCGGAAACATAATTGTTCATTGCATGCAAAGTAAGTGCTTTATTTGCAAGTAATTCATAATTATCCGGCTCTGAACTTAGGGCTAAATTATAAAATTTCAGTGCATTTACATAATCTTTTTTTTGGTGATAAACAAGTGCCAAATCTTTCTTTGTGTCAAAATCAGAAGGGTCAATAGAATATGCTTTTCCCAAATTAAATAAAGCAAGCTCTGTATTATCAAGGTCTTTATATACTAAACCTAAATTTCTGTATGCATTTGCATCATTCGGATAAGCTTTTAGATAAGTTTTATACTCTTCTATAGCATCATTTCGTTTTCCCATATTTCCCAGTAAATTCGCATAATCAAACCTTAAAACAGTTAAATCGGGATTTATGGCAAAAGTTTTATTAAAATATTCTAATGCTTTTTCGTTTTCTCCGGTATTCTGGTAAGAAAGAGCCAATTTTGCAAGAACCGCTTCATTATCAGAATTGCTGTCCAAAGCTTTTGTCAGCATGTCAATGGAAGCTTGATATTGTTTTGTATCAAAAAGAGCCATACCATAATTTACATATTCTTTAAAAGCGGAAGGAAATTTTTTATAAACGGAAGAAAATACTTCACAAGCTTTTTCCGGTTCACCTGAGGCATAATAAACATTTGCTAAACTTTCACTTGCTTCCAATTGTTCAGGATAAGCATTCAGGAATGTTTTATAATTTTCAATTGCGCTTTTATAATTTTTCCTAAAATATTCTACATTTGCCAAGTTCAAATAGTTATATTTGTATTCGGGGTATATTTTTTGAGCCTGTACATACGAATTGTACGCATTTTCGTAATCTCCCATTGACTGAAGGATATTCCCTATGCTTATGTATATAAAAGCGTCGTTTGGTCTTAATTTAACCGCTTTTTTGTATGCGCTCAGAGCTTCTTCATTATTACCGCTATCGGCATATAATCCTGCAATTTTGGTATAAAGCATTGCATCATCGCCATTTAATTCTATTGCTTTTGATATAGACTTTATAGCTCCTGCTAAATCTCCTCTGTATTCATAAGCACATGCTTCTTTGTATAAATCATGTGCTTCCTTTATCATTTTTGCATCAACTTGTGCTGAAGCAAGAAAAAGTGCAATTCCCAATAACGATACGTATATTCTTTTATTCATGTTCTAAGCCCTCAACGATATTTTATCAAAATGAAAAAATAAATTCAATATTGTAAAAGCCTGTCTTTTTATACTATAATGAGAAAAACTGGAGAAAACAAATGGGTATATATCATTTTATAGCAATAGGCGGAATAGGTATGAGCGGGCTTGCAAAATATTTATTGCAAGAAGGTCATACAGTTACAGGTTCGGATATTATTGATTCAAAGTATGTTAAAAGATTAAGGGAACTGGGTGCACAGGTTTATATAGGCCACAGCGCAAAAAATGTTCCGGAAAATGCATCTGTTGTAGTTAGTTCTGCAATAAGAGAAGATAATCCGGAACTAATAGAAGCACAAAATAAAGGGCTTAAAATTTATCATCGTTCGGATTTATTAAAAGAACTTGCGAAAATTGCGCAAAAAGACGGAAAAATATTTATAGGTTTTTCCGGTACACACGGAAAAACAACAACAAGCGGTATGTGTTCATATGTGCTGGATAAGGCAGGGTTAAATCCTTCTTTTGTGGACGGAGGTATTGTTCCTGAACTAAATACTAATGCTCAATTTAAAGACGGTAAATTTTTTATAGCAGAGTTAGATGAAAGTGACGGAACAATTATTAAATATTCTCCGGACATTTTGGTTATAAACAATCTTGAAGAGGATCATGTGGATTTTTATAAAAACGGACTTTCCGATTTAGTAAAAACATTCAAAAAAGAAATATCAAAATCTAAAAAAGTTATTGTAAATAATGATAATACCGGAATACAATCTTTAAAGGGTGATTTTATCACATTCGGATTAAACAATGCGGATTATGTAGCTGAAAATATAATACAAGAAAAAAGCGGAACAAAGTTTACAATAAGATACAAAGGAGATGTGCTTGTTGACATAAATATTCAGCTTTCAGGTATTCACAATGTTTACAATACTCTTGCGGTAATTGCCTCTCTTAATGAGGCCGGTGTTTCTCTTGCAAAAATTAAAGATTATTTTTACAGTTTTACCGGTATGGGCAGAAGGTTTCAAAAAGTATGTGAATTAAACGGAATTGAAGTTTTTGATGATTACGCGCATCATCCGACGGAGATAAAAGCAACTCTTGATGCAGCGGCTTCAAAATACGGAAAAGATAATATAGTTGCAGTTTTTCAACCACACCGATACACAAGATTAAAAGGTTTGTGGAATGAATTTAAAGATTCGTTTAATGAAGCAGGAAGGGTTATTGTAACAGATGTTTACGCTGCATCAGAAGATCCTATAGAAGGAATCAGCGGTGATATATTTTCTTCCGATTTAAACGGTTCGGAATATTTATCAGGCAGTATAGGAGATGTTGCAAGAAAACTTCTTCCGACGCTTCACAGCGGGAATGTTGTTATCGGACTTGGAGCCGGAACAATAACATCATTAGGAAAAGAATTAGAAAAACAAATTTAGACAGAAATAAATTTTAATACCGAAAAGAGGGTAGTTTGTGATAATTAAAGAGAATTGTGAAGTTAAGAATTTAACAACATACAAAATAGGCGGGATTGCAAAAAAAATATATTTTCCGGAAACACAAGCAGAGTTAACGGAGCTTCTAAAGACATTAGATGATTATATTGTTTTGGGTAGTTGTTCCAATATTCTTTTTTCATCGCACGGATATGACGGCAATTTAATTATTACAACAGAGTTAAAACAGTATGAAATACGCGGTACTAAAATATTTGCATCTTGTGGTGTAAAAGGCCCTCTTTTATCACAAAAAGCCGCTGAAGCCGGACTTAGCGGTTTTGAATTTATGATAGGATTTCCGGGCTCAATTGGCGGGAATATCTGTATGAACGCAGGAGCTCACGGACAAAATATTTCTGACAATTTAGTACAATGCTGTCTTTATGACTGTAATAAAAAAGAAGTTGTGTATAAAACAAAAGAGGAAATGAATTTTTCATACAGACATTCTTTGTTAAAAGAAGGAAATTATGTATTAATTCATGCAGAATTTGATTTAAAAAAATCTCAAGAAGAAGATATAAAAAATTTAATGAACAGAAATATGGAATTTAGACAAACAATTCAGCCTTCGCTTTCCAATCCGAATGCGGGAAGTGTATTTAAAAATCCGGAAAATGATTCGGCTGGTCGTTTGTTGGATAAAGCCGGCGTTAAATTGTATGATCTTCCGAGAGTGCAAGTATGGAAAAATCATGCAAACTTTATAATAAATAAAGGAGAGGCAACTTCAGAAGACATATTGACTCTTATGGTCATGATGTATAATGCTGTAAAGAAGCAATATACAATAGAATTAAAGCCGGAGATAATTTATATAGGTAACAAAACCGAAAAAGAGGAAGAATTATGGAATATATTGTACCGTTAAACTCAAGAATAGCAGTACTATGCGGAGGAATGTCGTCCGAGCGTGAAGTGTCTTTACGTTCCGGAAAAAACGTACATGCGGCACTCGTAAGGCTTGGGTACAAAAATGCGGAAATAATAGACGTTTCTGAAAATATTATGAATGAATTAAAAGGATATGACTACGCTTATAATACATTACATGGGAAATACGGTGAAGACGGATGTATTCAAGGAATTTTGGAAATACTAAAAATTCCGTATACCGGTTGTGGTGTCATGTCAAGTGCAATATGTATGAATAAAGAGTATACAAAAAGAATATTATCCACTTGTAAAGATATTCCATTAATAAAATCTGTATTTGTAAAAAAGGGTGATGATGTCGTTCAAGCTGTTAAAGGATTAAAATATCCTATTATAACAAAACCGGTTTCTGAGGGTTCAAGTTTCGGAATGACAAAGGTAAATAGGCCGGAAGAACTTGAAGTGGCTTATAATGAAGCAGTTAAATACAATGATGATGTTTTAATAGAAGAATTTATAGATGGTTTTTTTGTAACAGTTGGTGTTTTAGGAAAAACCGGAGAAGAGTTTGCAACAGAGATTTTGGAAATTCGCACAAAGACAGAGTGGTACGACTATGATGCAAAATACACAAAAGGTTTATCAGAGTTTATAGTTCCGGCAACAGGATTGAGTAAAAGCGCATCGGAGCTTGTAAAAAATATAGCGGTAAAAGCGCATCAAACGGCTGGTTGCAGTGGTGTTTCAAGAGTTGATTTTATGATAAAAGACGATAAACCGTATTTTTTAGAAATAAATACAAATCCCGGAATGACGGATACAAGTGATCTTCCGGCGCAGGCAAAGGTTATGGGTATAGATTATGATAACCTTGTTTTAATGATACTTAACAGCGTAGGACTAAATAAATAATGTCAGATGAAGAATTAACTGTACATCCGAGATATCGTCAAAAAAGGCGTTTAAAACAGGCAAGGCTGCACAGACAAATCAGAAAATCTCAAAAAAGGTTAAATCAAATAAGGGCAATGTTTAAGTTTGTTGTTTTTGTTATGGTTGTTGCTCTTTGCTATGTAATACTAAAAATGCCTCAGTGGAGATTGCATACAAACGCATTTGACAGTTTAGAAAGTCCTGCTTTAGAGATAGTTAATAATAAGATTGTTCCTGATCACAAAGTTTTGTCGGCTCTGAGGCGAAATCAAGTTAATACAAAACCGATTTTTTTGGTAAAAACGGATAACCTAAAAGAGAGTATTATGAAGCTTGAGCCGGTTCAAGATGTTTATATAAGACGATTTTGGTTCCCTGCAAGGTTAAAGATTATAATTATAGAAAGAACCCCGATGATTACAATATCTCCGGATATAGAGGTTCCGCCCATTGCGTTCTTTTCTTCCGACGGTAAACTTATAGGAAGAGATTATATGCCTCTTTCTCCGGACATAAAAACGGTAAAAGTAATTACGTATGGCGTGGGAGATGATTATAGGAATTGGGATAAAACAAAGGTTACTAATCTTAAAAAGCTGGCAATGCTTGTTGAATATGCTTCAGGGGAACAGGTTGAGTATATAGATTACCGTGATCCAAAAGATGTTTATGTAAAAATACCGACTGTTAATATAAGATTAGGAAGTTTTAATGCTGGAGTATATGATAAAACAAACAGATTAAGAACTCTTGTTCCTCAAGTAAAAATGTTAAATAAAAAGATTAAATATTTGGATCTTAGGTGGGATTCCAATTTTATAAAATTGGATGAATAGTATGCCAAAGTCTTGTTATATACATATACCATTCTGTTCCGGAAAATGCAAATACTGCAGTTTTATTTCATTTAATAAAACAGAGTTAATTCCTCAATATATATCGGCGCTATCTTGTGAGATACAAAAATATTACGGGAATGAAAATCTTAAAACACTTTATTTCGGAGGAGGAACACCTTCTGTTTTACCGATAAAATATATTTCTCAAATTATAAATTTACTTAATATAGATAATAATACAGAAATAACATTTGAACTAAATCCCGAAAACGGCAGCGAAGAATATTTAAAAAAGCTTAAAGAATTAGGTATAACAAGATTAAGTATAGGTTCTCAGACGTTTAATGATAAAATATTAAAATTAATAGGTAGACGCCATAATTCAAAAAAGATAAAAGAAACCGTAATAAATGCAAAAAATGCCGGTTTTGAAAATATAAGTTTAGATTTAATATACGGATTACCTACTCAAACAAGAGATGATATAAAAAGAGATATAGAATTAATAAACGATTTAAATATTCAGCATATTTCAACATATGGTCTAAAAATAGAAAAAGAAAGTTTTTGGGGTAAAAATTCTCCTAAAAATATTCCGGACGAGGATACTCAGGCGGATATGTATGAAGATATCAATAAATTGCTTTATGACTACGGGTTTTACAGATACGAAGTCAGTAATTTTGCAAAAAAGGGATATGAATCCCGACATAATTTGGTGTACTGGAATAATTCTGAATACTACGGATTTGGCCTTGCCGCGCACGGGTACAAAGATAAAGTCAGGTATTCAAATCCGATAACTTTAAATGAGTATTTTGCAAATCCGTTAAAACGTAAAAATGAAAAAAAACTTACGGAACAAGATATAATAGAAGAAGAAATTTTTTTAGGATTCAGAAAAGCAGAAGGAATTGATATAAGGGAATTTAAAGAAAAATTTAATATAGATTTTGAGCAAAAATACGGTGAAATTTTAAATAAATATGCGGATTTTATAATAAAAACAAAAAAAGGATACGCGTTCAATTTAAAAGGAACCATGCTAAGTAACGAAATATTACCTGAATTTTTAGGATAATTAATATACCTGAAAAATCCGCATTTAACGCAAACATATAATTAATAAAAAATCACCAAATCGGACCAAGATTTCTTGTTTTGATTATGGTATTGTATAAACTATGAAAAGATTATTGGGGATATTATTTTTATTAATATTTGTTTTTATTTTTTTTAAAGCGTGTATTCGTGCTGATATACCCGAAAATGAAAAAAAATATATTATAGTAACTCCTCAAATAAACAATATAATATATCCCACAGAGCAAAAAAATGTTACATTAAACGGAAAGGATTATATTCAAACGCAAGCCCCAATCGGAAAATTCGGCGGGGAATTGGTTGTATCAATAATAGGAGAAGGACCTAAAACATTTAATCCTTGTAACACAAAGGATGCAACTTCTTCTCAGATGGCAGGTATTTTATATGAAGGTCTGTTAACCACAGATCCAAAAACGGGAGATGTTATACCGCAGCTTGCAAAATCGTATGAAATAAACGGAAATGATTATATAATACATTTGCGAAAAGGTATAACTTGGACCGACGGATTACCTATAACCGCAAATGATGTTATATATACGTATAAAGATATAGTATTTAAAGGGCTTGGTAATATATCGGCGATGGATTCAATGAAAATTGACGGCAAGCTTCCTCAACTGGAAAAAATAGATGATTATACGGTAAAATTTACTACATCTAAACCGTTTGCTCCTTTTTTAAGACAACTTTCATATCCTATAGTACCTATGCATTACTTTAAACCGTATTCTGATAAGGGTGACTCAATCTTTAATGCATTTTTAAGTCCGAATACAAACCCAAAAGAAATAGTATCCGGCGGTCCTTTTAAATTAAAAGAATATGTACCGGCTCAAAGAGTTGTGTTTGAAAAAAATCCGAATTATTACAAAATAAACACAAAAAATGAAAAACTTCCTTATTTAGATAAATTAGTTTATTTAATTGTAGGAGATACGAATAATGAGATTTTAAAATTTGAAGCAAAAGAGATAGATGCGATATCGCTAAAAGGGAATAATGTTGCAAGGTATAAAGAACGAGAAGGAAATTCGGATTATGTGATATATAATCTTGGTGCGGATACAGGCACAATGTTTATAGCAATAAATCTAAATAACAGAACAGATAAAAACGGAAAACCATATGTAAAATATGCAAAGCAGAAGTGGTTCAGAGATAAAAATTTCCGTAAAGCAATAGATTATGCAACGGACAGAGAAAATATGGTGCAAAATATTGCATTTGGTGTTGCAGAACCTTTGTTTACCGCAGAAAGCTTGAATTCTATTTATTTAAACAGAGATATAAAGGGACACAAATCCGATAAAAAAATTGCCGAAAATTATTTGAAAAAATCCGGTTTCGTTAACAAAAACGGAGTTTTATATGATCGTGACGGAAATAAAGTTGAATTTGATTTATATACAAATGCAGGCAATTTGGAACGAGAAGCATTGGGAGTTATGGTTAAGCAGGATTTGGAAGAGCTTGGTATAAAGGTGAATTTTAAACCGGTAGAATTTAATTCTCTTGTGAACAAACTCACAAATACGTATGATTGGGATATGGTTATAATGGGGCTAACCGGTTCTCCTCTTGAACCTCATGACGGAAAAAATGTATGGACTTCTTCAGGAACGTTACATTTGTTTAATCAAGGAGTAAGTGAAAATGACCGGTTTTCGTGGGAAAAAGAGTTGGACGAAATATTTAATTCAGCTTCTTTAAAATTAAATTATGAGGAAAGAAAACCTTTATATGACAGATATCAGGAAATTATTTATGAGGAAAGTCCTGTTATTTATTTATATTCTCCGCTTAGAATTACAGCAATAAGAAAAAAAATAAAAAATGTTTTTCCGACCCAATTAAGCGGACTGTTGTATAACTTAGATGAATTATATGTAGGAAAATAAAATGGATATAGTTAAATTTATACTAAAAAGAATTTTACAGGTTATACCGCTGATTATTTTGGTATCAATTATAAGTTTTTTTATAATACGTTTGTCGCCTGTTGACCCGCTTGCGGAATTAAGATTGAATCCCTCTATATCGGAAGAAACGCTTCAAAAAGAAATACAGCGCTTAAAACTTGATAAACCGATTTTTATACAATATCTTTCTTGGGCAAAATCTTTTGTAAAAGGAGATTTAGGTTATACAACATCTGGAGAAAAAGTTTCCGTAAAACTAAAAGAACGTATTCCTAATACTCTGCTTTTGGCTTTTTTTGTAATATTTTTGACGTGGAGTGTTGGCGTACCGCTCGGAATTCTGGCATCAATAAAAAAAGATACGGCTTATGACAGAATTCTTACTATTTTATCAAGCATAGGAATGGCAATACCGTCATTTTTCTTTGCAATACTTTTATTGATGTTTGCGGTTAAAACAGGCTGGTTCCCTGTAGGCGGTCTAACAAGCTATAATTATAATGAAATGAGCGTTTTTGAAAAGATTATTGATATAATAAGACATTTAATATTACCGGTTACTGTTCTTTTTGCAATTTCTCTGTCGGGACTTCAAAGACAAATGAGAGCAAATATGTTAGAAGTTTTAGATAGCGATTATATAAAATTTGCCAGAGCAAAAGGGTTAAGTGAATTTAAAATAGTGTTTAAACACGCACTGAGAAATGCGGTAAATCCTATGATTACTCTTTTAGGTTATGAATTTGCAGGACTTTTAAGCGGTGCTGCACTTACTGAGTATGTTTTCCAGTATCCGGGACTGGGAAGATTAATATTAGAAGCCGTAATGAAGTCCGATATAAATCTTGTTATGGCGTCATTAATGATGGGAACGTTTATGCTGATTTTAGGTAATCTTATTGCAGATATTCTGCTGGTTATAACGGACCCGAGAATAAGGACGGCAAAAGAATAAAAGGCGGTTAATAAATGGAATTTTTTAATAAATTATTATCAGATAAATTTGCAAAAGCGGCTCTAATAATACTTGGAGTTTTGTATTTTGTTATACTGTTTGCGGATTTTATAGCTCCATATTCTTCTATGTATTCCAGAAGAGATATGTCATACGTTCCCCCTTCAAAAATATATACAATAGATGAAAACGGAAAATTTTCACTGCCATATACTTACAATTATGTTAGAGAATACGATTCGGATTTAATGCAAACAGTTTTTAAACAAGACAGAACGCAAAAATATTATTTAAAAATTTTACCTAAAGGAGAGAACTATAAATTATTAGGAATAATTCCTTCCGACAGACATTTGTTCGGAACAGATAAAGGCGGACAAATATATTTATTGGGAACGGACATAAACGGAAGAGATGTATTTTCAAGACTTCTTTTCGGAGGAAGAATTTCTTTGACAATAGGATTTTTATCATTGTTAATAGTATTTCCGATAGGTCTTTTATACGGAGGAATTTCCGGATATTTCGGAGGAATTACGGATATATTAATGATGCGATTTGCGGAAGCTGTTATGGCAATACCGAGTTTTTATCTGTTAATTATTCTTGCGGCAATTCTTCCCGGCGGAATGACAAGTGTTCAAAGGTTTACTTTAATAGTTGTAATTCTGGCATTAATCGGTTGGGCAGGATTTGCACGTGTTGTAAGAGGAATGGTTCTTTCAATAAAAGAAGAAGAATTTGTTCAGGCGGAAAAAGTTATGGGTGCTTCAAATTTGCGGATTATTTTAAAACATATACTTCCTCAAACAACAAGTTATGTAATAATTGCAATGACTTTGAGCGTTCCTTCATATATTTTAGCTGAATCAGGATTAAGCTTTTTGGGATTGGGCATTCAACAACCCGATGCAAGCTGGGGAAATATGCTTAAAGAAGCTCAGGAATTTACAAACATTTTGTATCGTCCTTGGCTGTTGACTCCAGGTTTTTTGATTTTTATTGCCGTTCTTTCTTTTAATTTGTTGGGAGATTCTGTAAGAGATATTTTAGATCCGAAATCAAGAGTAAAATAGCGGATAAGTTACAAAACATTACTCTCTCCAGAACTCACCTTCACCAACTATTGATGTGTACCCTAAAAAGTGGACAAAAATCTCGCTTGAGAGGTTTTAGAAAAAATAGAAAGGGTACAACAATGAAATTTAACAAAG
>CAJOPY010000111.1 GCA_905236505.1 Candidatus Gastranaerophilales bacterium | reverse complement strand
TCTTTTAATAGTAATAAATATTTTTACGGATAAATCTATAGGATTAGAATCAAACTTTTATTACAACATAGGATTTTTGTTTTTAACGACAACTCTCGGAACAACAGTTATATTTACATTATCAAAGTATATAGCCAAATATTCAAGTTTAATAACCAAATTTTTAAGTATAATCGGTGAAAACACAATGCCGATATTAATTTTGCATTTTTCGTGTTTTAAACTTATAAATATCCTTATAATACTTATATATGGCTATTCTATTGATAAACTTTATTTAAGATATATTCATACGGATATTTTTTGGACTTTGGTTTATCTGATTTCAGGAGTTTGTATTCCTGTTGTTTTAAATATTTGGTATAAAAGAATTAAATCTGAATTAATTAAAATATAAAGGAAGTTATAATGAAAATATTAACAATGCACGCATACTTTTCACCCTTTAGAGGTGGAGAAACTATAGCTTATAATACATTTAAAATGCTTCAGGATGCAGGTCATGAAGTTGTTTATATGGCTGCAGACAGAAAACCGTACTTTGAAGAAAATTATGAATATTCAAAATATTTTATAAAAGATATTACCTCCGTAAAAGCGTATTTAAAACGTCCGTATGCTTATTATTATAATTTTGAGGCAAAACGCAATGTAAATAAGCTGCTTGACGATTTTCAGCCTGATTTGGTGCATATTCATAATGTTATAACTTGTTTTTCACCTGCCGTGTTAGAATGCTTGAAAAATGTTCCGACTATTATGACTGTACATGATTCAGGGATTATTTGTCCGGCATCAACATTAATGTACAAAAACAAACAAATGTGTACTAATATTTATTGCAAAAAAGGTAACATAATTAACTGCCTTTTAAATAAATGTGACAGCGGAAAACTTGAGCCAAGCATAAGAAAAACTTTAAGAGCATATTTTATTACTAAAAATCTGAAATATATTGATAAATATATTACTCCATCCGATGCTTTAAAGAAGCTTATACTCCAAGCCGATATCGGTATTAAAGAAGAAGATATAACAACAATAAATACATTTATAAAAACAGAAGGAAAAGCTCCTAATTATACAAACGAAAGTTACTTCTTGTACTTAGGTGCTGTTACAAAAGAAAAGGGGCTAATTTATTTATTAGATGCATTTAAAGATATGCCGGAAAATATAAAACTCCATATCGCAGGTAAAGGCAGAGATGAAGAAGAAATAAAACAATACGCAAAAGATAATAACATAACAAATGTTGAATTTTTAGGTTTCATATCTGATGAAGAACGTGATAAACAAAACAAAAATTGTATTGCAACTATACTTCCGTGTAATTGGTTTGAGAATTGTCCTTCAGTACCTTTAGAAGGTTATATATACGGTAAACCGGCAATTGCTTCGGATATAGGAGGTATTCCGGAACTTGTTAAAAATAATGAAACAGGATTTTTATTTGAACCGGGAAATGTTGAACAGCTAAAAAAATGCATAACAGAGTATGTAAATAATCCGCAGCTTGCTGTAAAACATGGCGAAAATGCATATAATACAGCAATTAACAAATACTCAGAGAAAAGGTATTTTAATGAACTGATTGAAGCTTATAACATTTTGTTGGAGTGTAAAAAGTAATGAATTTATCTTTGAATATTAAAAATATTTTTTATATTCCGTTGATTTTGTTATTTTTTCCGGCATTCGCTTTTAATATACCCGGAACATCTTTTACAATGCTTTATTTATATGTTTTTGTATATATTATTTTAGGGTATTTAATTCTTACAAAACCTAAAAAATTTTTTCAAAAAATTATTAAAGCTGCCAAAGAAACGCCATTTAAATATTTATTAATTGCATTAATTTTAATGGTTATCAATTCTTTATTTTTAGGAATTATCGGTCGTGCCGGCATCGGAACTACAATGACATACATATTTGGCTATATTTTTATGAAACTGTTACCGGTTTTTTTGTACTTTATGTATATTATTGAAGATATTATTCCGTTTAAAAAATTCTTCAGTATATTTATATTATTGTTTTGGATAAATTTAATAGGCGGATTTATTTCATTCTTTGGAGAATTATTTAATATTACTGCTATATCTGCGATTTTTGATTTTTTTGCAAATAAAAGAATTATATATACAAACTTGTTAGGCGGGGACACCTCTCTTGTGTCAAGTCATACATCATTTGGAATACCCAGATTAGAAAATTTGTTTGAAGAACCGGCGCAATATGCGCAATTTTTACTGCTACTGCTGCCTTTTGCTTATACTTACGCAAGAGTACCGTTAAAAATATCAAAATCTAAATTGATAAATAAAATTATAAGATTAACTATCGTACCATTTACATGGATTAGTATAATATTGACGCTCTCTCCTATTTATCCGATTTTTGCGATAATACTCACTGTTATATATTACTTAAAACATATCATAAACTTTATTAAAAAATATTTTTTATTATTGTTAATTTTTATATTTGCAGTTATATTTATATTTTCTTCCGTAGATTTATCTGAAACGTATTTATCAAGGATTATAAATGTATTAACAAATATAAAATCAATGCAGGATTTTGCGCTTGTAGAACCAAGCTTAGCAGCGAGAATCATCGGTGCTATTAATGCATTTTGCATATTTATGCAGCACCCTTTCGCGGGAGTAGGAGTCGGTAATTTACCTTATGTAGCTTACAACCAATATCTGCACTCTCCGGTTCCTCTTACAATAGAGATTATAAACAAAACTAAAATGCTTCAGGAACAAGGAATGGGAGCATTTATATCAGGTGGATTTTTTACAACAATTTTGGCTGAAAACGGAGGATTTATAAGCTTTTTATGGTTCTATTTTATTTATAAACTCTATAAGAATGCTATAAGTATAAAAAATATATGCAGAACATGCAATGATAGATTATATTATCTATTTTCGGAAGGAATCAGGGGTTCAATAATAGGAATATTTATTTTATTCTTTTATAGTATGCACTATACTCAATTAACGTTTTTAACAGTTGTAATACTGGCAGTAATAGGAATTTATTCATATAAAATCGGGAGAAATGAAAATGATAAAAAAAATTCTTAAACATTTTATTTTACATCTTTGGGCGTATTTTAGAGAAGTTTATACAACCAAATATGAAAAAGATATGTATAGTATGCAGGAACTGAATGTACTTGAAACTCATAAGGCGACTTTCGGACCGTATAAAAATTGTAATAAAGGAAAAGACGTTGTAATAATTGCAACCGGACCGTCATTAAATAAATATAAACCGCTTGAAAACGTTATTAATATCGGTTTAAATAAAGCTTTCCTAAGAGAAAATATAAAGTTGGACTACATTTTTATGCAGGATTATCTTGCAGTAAAAGGATATATTGAACAAATAACCGAACCAAAATATTCGGATATTGTTAAATTTTATGGTGTAACCTCTGAGCTCAAGTTCGGTAATTTATTTGATACAACACCGGTTATTATGCCTGAATCAGTGATTGAGCGTCATGGCGCAAAAAAATACTTCTTATATTCAAGATATTTAAGAAATAACAAACGATTTAATTGTGATATAGACAAAAATTGGATACAAGATTGTTACTCCGTTGCATTTTCTGCAATGCAATTTGCATTGTTTACAAACCCTAAAAGAATTTATATTGTAGGCTGTGACTGTTCTTCAGGCTATTTTGACGGAAGCAAGGGAAACAATTTAACCGCACTTACCAGACCTTGGGCAGAATTAAAAAGGTTTGCACAAATATACTATCCTGAAACAGAGATTATATCAGTTAATCCTGTCGGTTTAAGAGGCTTATTTAAAGATTTGGACCAAGAGTAAGATGGCAAGAAGTGAAAAACGGGTTTTAACAGAAAATTTTATAGCGGTAGGTTTGACGCAAATTATATCGTACGTAATTCCGCTTATAACGCTTCCTTATCTTGCAAGAGTTTTGGGTGCGGAAAAATTCGGTCTTGTGTTTTGGGCACAAGCTTGCGTTCAATATTTTATTATCTTGACTGATTTCGGTTTTAACCTATCAGCAGTAAAAGAAATTTCAATAAACAGAGATAACAACGAAAGAATTAGTGAAATATTTAATTCTGTTCTTACTGCAAAGTTTTTATTGATAATTCTATCTTTGTTATTAATGACAATAATTGTATTCTCTTTTCCGAAATTCAGGAGTGAATATCTGCTTTTTTATTTGACTTTTTTCATGGTAATAGGTAACGCTATATACCCAATTTGGTTCTTTCAGGGCATTGAGCATATGAAGTATATTACATTTTTAAATATCGTTGCAAAATGCATATTTTTAGCTCTGATTTTAATTTTTATTAAATCTCCTGATGACTATATGTTTGTTGCATTACTTAACTCATTAGGATTTATTGTTGCAGGAATATTAGGATTATATTTTGCAATAAAAAGATTTGGAGTAAAAATATTCGTACCTAAAGTTCAATCTGTGATTGAACAAACCAAATTCAGCAGTGAATTTTTCTTATCAAGGGTTGCTGTATGCGCTTATTCAAATACAAATGCTTTTGTGCTGGGAATAATAGCCTCTCCTGTTATTGTCGGATATTATACTGCAGCAGAAAAAATATATCAGGCAATGAGAAGTTTGTGTGACCCGATTGCACAAGTTATGTATCCGCATGTTGCAAAGGAACAAAATCTGAAAGTTTTTAAAAAAATATTTTATCCAACAATGTTTTTTTTAGGAATTATGTCAATTACTATGTTTGTTTTTGCAAAAGATTTCACGCTTATTTTTTACGGAGAACAAATGCTGTTATCTTATAAAATATTAAGAATATTCTGTGTAACACTTTTATTTTCATTTACATTGGGATTAATCGGATATCCTGTTCTTGCGGGACTTGGTCACTCAAAAGAAGCAAACTACTCTATTGTAGTTGCATCTGTTTGTCATATATCTATGCTGTTAATTCTTTTGTACTTCAAATCGGCTAACATATATACAATAGCACTTCTTACAACAGCTGCAGAAGGACTTGTGCTTTTGTACAGAATATTTGCAATAAATAAGTATAAACTTTGGAGATTATAAAAATCAATAGAGTTCTTTTATAATTTTATAAATAAACTTCAATTGTTCATCAGACATTTTTTTAATATCATCAACAATAGATTTTATTAAAACCGTTCTGTTTGAAATATGTCCAAACTGAAACAAATCCTGAAATGATACGTTTAAGTTTATAACAAGCTTTTCAAGAGTTTCCATAGACGGAAAATTTCTTCCGTTTTCAATTCTGCTTAAATGTTTTGGATCAATGCCAATTTTTTCTGCAAGAACTTCTTGCGTAAATTTATTTTTTTCTCTAAGTTCTTTTATTCGCAGTCCTAATGCTTGTTTTTTATCCATATTAATCCTCAATTAGATTTTATAGAATTATTTATATAAATTTAACTATATTTATATAGATATACTTTACAAAATGTGATATTTAATGTATACATGTTGATATATGGCGTATACTTCTAAAAAAATAGGTAACAATGTTATTAATAACAGATATTCTAATTTTGAACTTTTAAGAATACTTGCAATGTTATTAATAATTTTATCGCACTTATCTGGGCATGGAATACGTACAAATGTACAATTATTAAATGATACATTATTTCATCAAATAAATAATTTAATTCTTATATTGTCCGGTTTTTCAGGAAAAATAGGTGTCAATATTTTTTTACTTATATCCGGTTATTTTCTTATTAACAAAAACTTTAATTTTAAAAATTTTTTTAAAATATTTATTATGACATTATTTTATTCTTACACATTTTTATTAATGTCAATTATAGTTGGCTCGCATGATGTAAAGCCAATTTTAATAATTCGCTCTTTATTTCCGATTGGAGGGAGTGCATATTGGTTTATAACAACATATCTGGTTCTTTATATTTTTATAAATTATATAAATTCATTTTTAAAACATTTGTCACAGGATAGTTATAAAAAATTTATATTGATTTGCTTTACGCTATGGTCGCTTATTCCAACATTAACTATTAAAGCCAATTATGGTTTTTCTAACTTGACTTGGTTCATATTTGTATATTCAGTTGGAGCATATTTTAAGATTTACAATATAAAATTTAAATTCGTAAACTGTTTATACCTCCTTTTTTCTATTATAACAATACAATTAACAATTATTTATATATTTTTATTATATGTTTCAATAAACATTCCGTCTTACTTCTTTAACATTAATAATATTTATCAATTTATAATGGCAGTTGCTATTTTTAACATTTTTGGCAATTTAGAATTAAATCATAATATATTAATAAATAAAATTGCATCATCAGTATTTGCTGTATATTTAATACATGACAATATGTTTTTAAGACCTTATCTTTGGCATAATATATTACACATAGAAAATATTTTATATTTAAACAACTATTTATTAATTACTGTTATAACAGTAGTTAGTATATTTTGCTTATGTATTTTGGCAGATAAAATTTGCATACAAATATACACCCCAATTATTAACCTTCTCGTAAATTTTACCCAAAAATACACTAAATAAATATTCATTGTTACATCTGTTTATTTTATAATTTATTTAGGACATTAACTTATAATAAACTTATTAAAAAGTAAAAATATGAATTCAAAATCCGATTTTAAAAAATATTTAGATTCAAAAAAATGCTTTAAGTTAATCTGCGGAGCAGGAAATGAAGATTATGAAGATATTAAAAAACTATGTGCATTATATGCTTCGGCAGGTTGTCGTTTTTTTGATTTGAATGCATCAGTGGAAGCAATAAGAGCCGCTAAAGAAGGGATTAAATTCGCCGGCAAAAATAATGAATGTTTTATCTGCGTTTCTGTCGGAACAAAAAACGATCCGCATATATCAAAATGTCGTATTAATCCTGAAAACTGCATTTTATGCGGAGAATGTGAAGCTGTATGTATACAAAATGCAATTCATAACAACAAAAATTCTTATAATATAACATCTAACAAGTGTATCGGATGCGGAAAATGTATAGAGATTTGTCAAAATAATGCTATTGACAGATATTCTAAGTATAAAACGATATCGGATATTCTGCCTCCTCTTGTTGAAGAAGGTATTGATTGTATTGAATTTCACACAATAACAGATGATGAATATGAAGTTATGAACGGAATAAAGGAGATTACCGATATATACAAAGGTCCCGTCAGTATAAGTATAAATCGTTCAAAAATAGGAAACGATATTCTTTTAGAGAGATTACATCTTATTAAAAGCTATATAAATGATTTATTTTTAGTACAAGCGGACGGTAATCCTATGTCAGGAGGATGTGACGATTACAGAACGACATTACAAGCTGTTGCTATGGCAGATATTATTGAAAAATCCGGTATTACACCTTATGTAATAGTATCCGGCGGCACAAATTCCAAAACTTATGAGCTTTTGAATATGTGTAATATTAACATTTGCGGAATTGCTGTTGGTTCTTATGCACGTAAAATAGTAAAAAAATGTACGGATAACGTAAATTTTTGGACGGATAATAATTTATTCAACTCTGCATTAAAAATAGCAAAAAGTCTTATTAAATATTAGTATATTTTTGGTAAAATTATAATATGAATAAAAATAATTATATTTTCTTAGATTTTGACGGAGTTTTATTTGATACGGTAAAAGAATCCTATCTTCTTGCAAGATATGCATTCTATGGGGTAGAACCGCAAGTTAAATATGATGAGTCCGAATATAAAATTTTTCATTCCGCAAGATATTTGATTACTAATTCTTGGCATTATTATTACATAATGAAAATAATTAATGAAAAAGAATTTAAAAACATATATGATTTTGAGGAAAAATATAATGATGAACTTTTAAACAGAGATAAGGAAAAAGATGGATTATTTGATACTAAATTTCAAGAAAAACGTAAAGATTTAATAAATAATCATTATGAATTTTGGAATAAACTTGATGAACCTTATTCATTTTTTTACAAAATTAAAGATATTCAAAAGAGTTCTAATATTATAATTTTGTCTACAAAAAATGAAGAAGCTATAATTAAGCATTGTAACGATTACGGTTTAGATATTGCAAGAGAAAATATAATCGGTAAAACTAAACTAAAAGAGTTTGGTTCTAAAAAAGAATATTTGACTAAATATATGAGTAACAATAAAATACAAAATGCAATATTTATTGATGACAGCATAAGTACAATTAATAATTGCAAAGATATACCGAATTTACAAACCTACGTTGCCAATTGGGGCTATGTAAAATCAATTAGTGACGGATACAATGAAAATGAGTTAATTAATAAAATAAAGGAGTTAAACAATGGCTAAAGTAATTAAAGCATTAATACCGGTAAGAGCCGGTTCACAAAGGGTTAAAAACAAAAATATAAGACCGTTTGCAGGAACATCTCTGCTGGCAATTAAGGTTAAGCAGCTGCTTAGTATAAAAGAATTAGACGGAGTTATCGTAAATTCAGAAAGTGATGAAATGCTTGATATAGCAAAGTCATTAGGTGCAGAAATATACAAAAGAGATGAATATTATGCATCTTCTACGGTTCCTATAAATGAAGTTTACAGAAATATTGGCGAAACAACTCAGGCCGATATTATAGTATACGCTAATGCAACAAATCCGCTGCTTAAAAATGAGTCGGTTTCAGGTGCCATAAAAGCATTTTTGGAAAAAGACGATATATATGATACACTTAATTCGGCTCATTTAATAAAAGAATTTATGTGGGAAAACGGTAAACCGATTAATTATGATATTAATAAAATGCCAAAGAGCCAAAATTTACCGGATATATACGCTCTGAATTTTGCACTTAATATTTTTGAACGTGAATACGCAATAAAAAATGCAAGTATTGTAGGAAAAAGTCCGCTTTTGTACCCGTTAGATGCCGTTGAAGCTACGGATATTGATAACGAGATTGATTTTGAATTTGCGGAATTTATGTATAACAAGTATAAGGCAAGTGAATTATGTCAAATATAAAAGTTTTAGATTGTACGCTCCGTGACGGAGGATATATTAACGATTGGAATTTTGGTACGGAAAAATCAAAAATAATCATTAATCTTTTGCTTA
>CAJOPY010000110.1 GCA_905236505.1 Candidatus Gastranaerophilales bacterium | reverse complement strand
TTGTAATAATTTAGCAATAATTTTAATAATTCTGCATTAATATATATATGAAGTGTAGTTTAAACAGTATGAATATAGGCTTTCGCTCATCAATAACAGATAAAGAAATTGATGAATTTAAGAACACGAAACAGCATTTTAGCGACTGTTACCTTATGACGGGCTTGGAAGCTCTTTCTCATAACGAAAACGGCCGGAAAATATTAAAGAAAAATATACAGCATGATGATAATAACCCGTATTTAATTAATTGTTATTTGTATACTCCAAACGGTAAACAGGAAAAATACTCTGTCCCTTCTAATGCTGTTGTTAAAGGGTATTTAAATCTGTATAAAGAACAAAAAAATGACATTATCAGAAGTATGGATATCTCTGTCGGTGAATACGAAAAACGATATAAAGCAAAACCTTGGATATGCCGAGTTTCAGATAATTTTAAAAAATATACGTTTGAAAACAGTTTACCATCTCACTTTTTTAAGATATTTACCGGTATAACTCCGACTGTCAATATTGCGGAAACAGATTTTAATATAAATCTGGAAGCAAAAAAAGATGAGGTCATGGCCCTTTTTAAACGAATGAGCGAGGAAAAAGACCACAGTTTATTAATTTCAACAGGTGTAAAAGTACTTGACGGAAGAAGCTGGCATGTTTACCTGCTTGAAGATGTAGATTTGGAAAATCATACGGTTACAGTAAAAGAAAAACATGCAAATAAACCTAAAATTATGGATATAGATACGGCATTAAAAACTTTTAAGTTTATTGTAGGATATTTTAACAACGATTTAGCTCCGGAAAATATTAAATTACCCCGCGCTTAGAGAGAAAATATCGTAGATTTCTTTGTCGCTCAATTCTGTTATTATTTTTTCACCCTCGTATACCGCTAAATCAGCTAATTCTTTTTTAGACTTTAGCATGTCATCAATTTTTTCTTCAAACGTACCGAGCGTAATCATTCTGTGTACCATGACGTTTTTATCTTGCCCGATACGATAAGTTCTGTCTGTTGCCTGATCTTCAACCGCAGGATTCCACCACAAATCGTAATGTATAACATTTGTTGCGCTCGTCAGGTTTAAACCCGTTCCTCCGGCTTTTAGAGAAAGTATCATAACTTTTCTTTCATCATTATTTTGGAAATCTTCTATAAGATTTTCTCTTTGAGGTACGGTTAGCGAACCGTGAAAGAACGACGGTGTTGTATTGCATTCTTCCGATAATATTTTTACCAGTAAATCTCCCATTTCTTTATATTGGGTAAAAATCAGCATTTTTTCGTTGTTTTCTATAATACTGTTTACCAAATCAACGCACTTTTCAGCTTTACCGGATAATTCTTTAGATGTTTCACCTGCTTTTATAAATTGATAAGGGTGGTTACATATCTGTTTTAGGGCGGTTATAAGCTTAAAGATATTACCTCTTCTGTTTACACCCGTAAATCCGGATATTTTATCCATCATTTCATTCAATGTTTTTTCGTATAGTATAGCTTGAGGTTTTGCAAGATAACAATAATCGTTTATGACCATTTTATCCGGCAAATCCGATATTACAGCCTTGTCTGTTTTTAAACGTCTTAAAACGAACGGAGAAACAGAAAGCTTTAGTTTTGACGCTCTTGAATGCTCTTTAAATCGCTCAATTGGTACTGCGTAACTTTTTTGGAATTCTTTTAAAGAACCTAAATATCCTTTGTTTATAAAGTCAAAAATACTCCAAAGCTCAGTTAATCTGTTTTCTACAGGAGTACCAGTCATTGCTATTTTTATATCTGATTTCATAGCCTTAATTGCGACTGTTTGCGCAGTATCCGGATTTTTAATATTTTGAGCTTCATCAACAACAATCATTCCCCAAGTATTTTTCTTCATATCCTCAGCGTCAATACGCATAATAGCATAAGTTGTTAATATCACGTCTGCTTTTAAATCCAATTTTCTGTCCAATCCGTGATATGTTGAAACCTTCAATGACGGTCCGAACATTTGAAGTTCTTTCATCCAGTTTCCCATTAATGTAGTCGGACAAATTACCAATACCGGATTTTTTAATTTATCCTCTTCTTTTAGTTTTAATATTAATGCGATAACTTGTATGGTCTTTCCTAAACCCATATCATCAGCCATGCAGCAGCCAAAACCTTTTGTAACATTTGTCCATAACCATTTAAGACCGGTTTTTTGATAAGGACGCAGTTCTCCTTTTAGATTTTCAGGCTGTGTGACTTCTACCGGTTTTGCAAAATCCTTAATGACATTTGCATACGCATCATCATAATTAAACTCGTAGTTTTGAAGCTGACCGGACATTGATGCGTGGATAAGTTCCAATCGGGTCATTTTTTTGTGATTTGCATTCTTTATTTGGTCAACAAGTTTTTCACCTTCGGTTTTGTCAATCAGAATATACTTCCCTTTGTACTGAATTAATCCGCCTTGCTGATTAACAAGTTTTTCAAATTCTTCCAGCGAAATTTTTTCATCACCGAGTGATACTTCGTATGAGAATTCTAGAATATCATCTAACGAAATTGATCCTGATGATACCGTATTAAAAATTGACATTAAATCGTTTGAGCGGGATGCTTTTACTCTTGCGTTAATTGAAGCTCTCGGTATAATTATATTTGTCAATTCCTCAGGCAGAATTACTTCTATTTGAGCCTTTTGTAGATAATAAGCTATTTGGGCTATTATTTTATATACTTCATTTAAGTTTAAATCAAGTGCAAGATTATCTTCATCTTCAAATAGTGTTTCAAGTTCCGGCATGTAACGAACTGCATAATTTAATTGTTTTTCAACAATTTTACCGATATCTTGAGTACTCAATTCCCATATTTCATCTTTGTGGTAGAGTTCGTCCAATAATATTGTTTCATTTGTTTTTCTGTTTTTTATGTGTATTTTTAATTGGAATTCATTATCATTTATCTTGTTTACTTTAAAAAACGGTATTAAATCGTATTTTCCCAAGTATAATTCGTCAAACCACTGAGCAATATTTTCTGCAATGTCTTTCCCTTTAAGCAGACATTTTTGCTCCAAATCTTTTAACATGTAGTGACCGGATTTTATGTCTTTAAATCTGTACGCTTTAATTCCTAAAAATTTGTATATTAAGTAATTTAAGTATTCTCTGACAAACCTTTCAACGAAATTTTTTGGCTTTTCACCTTTTATGAACAAGTTTTCCGGTAAATTGTTCTCTAATTCGTTTATAATTCTCGCCGATTCTTTATTAGAAACAATCGGTTCATAAATTATTCTGAACATTCCTCCCGAAATTGCACCTGCACTTTCCCTTTTGTGCACGGCAGGAACAAAATAAAGCTTTTCAATGAGTTTCATTACAAAATGAGTTAACTTGTTAAAATAAGCAAAAGTTGCGGTAAGAGATGAAAAATCCACAATTTGGCCAAATCCGCCGAAGTAGTCTAATACTAAATCCAGAGGCATAACATATCCGACTTCACCTTCAACTTCTTTTGGAGAGAAACGAAACATTGACCCTTTTGATTTCAGATAAAATTGAAAATTATTTGTGGGAGTTACAAAAAAACTCAATTTTGGATTAGAAGCGGTTCCTTCGTTAATCAGAAAAAAATCAGTGTTTCTAACCGGAGAATTCGGAGAAAGAAAAATTCCTTCAAACTCATCTTCAACAAGTTGATAAATAAGGCTCAGTGTATATCTGAAATCTTTATTCTTAAACCCGTTCGGGTCTTCGCTCAAATTGAAGAAAAATTCATCTACATTATTTTTCTTAAGTGATAAATCTATGTTTAACTCTTTTGTATCTGTCATATTATTAACCTTTTAATGCCGGAATTTTTAACATGCTTTTTCCTGTCATTTCTTTTGGTTGTTCTATTCCCATCAATTGAAGAACTGTAGGTGCAACATCGCATAATGCACCGCCTTCACGAAGTTCAACTTCATACGGAGCATTAATAACAACAAAAGGAACTACGTTTGTTGTATGTGCAGTATGCGGTTTTCCTGTTTCTTCGTTAAACATTACTTCCGCATTGCCGTGATCAGCTGTTAAAATCATTGTAACGTTGTATTCTCGGCATTTTTCCGCAATTTTACCGACACATTCATCAACAGTTTTGCAAGCTTTTTCTGCGGCTTCCAGCACACCTGTGTGACCTACCATATCCGGATTTGCAAAGTTTACCAAGATAAAACCGTAATCTTTATTTTCTATTGCAGATAAAACATTTTCGCAAACTTCAGGAGCACTCATCTCAGGCTGCATATCATAAGTCGGAACTTTTGGAGATGCGACTAGCTTACGTGTTTCGTGAGGTTGAGGTTCATCAATACCGCCATTGAAGAAGAATGTTACATGAGCATACTTTTCTGTTTCTGCAGTCCTGAACTGGTTAATTCCGTTAGCCTCTAATACATCTCCTAAAATATTCACCAATTTCTCTTTAGGGAATGCAACAGGGAAATCAAAACTGGCATCATAACTTGTCATGGTTGTATACAAAATATTTTTCAGAACTTTTCGTCTTGAAAATCCGGTAAAATCAGCAAAATTGATTGCTTTTGTGATTTCTCTTGCTCTGTCAGGACGATAGTTAAAAAAGATAATTGAGTCGTTATCGTGAATTCTTGTTTCTTCTCCGCCGACAACTATCGGAAGTACAAATTCATCCGTTATACCTTCTGCGTAGGATGCTTTAACACCTTCAATTGCTGATGCTGCTTTGTTACCTTCACCGAATAACAAACAGTTGTACCCTTTTTCAACTCTTTCCCAACGATTATCTCTGTCCATTATATAATAACGCCCGATAACTGTTGCAACAGGCGGTAAATTATATTTTTTTAATTCATCTTCAACTATTTGCAAATACTCGCATGCACTGCTTGGAGGAGTATCACGTCCGTCTAAAAACGCATGAACATAG
>CAJOPY010000109.1 GCA_905236505.1 Candidatus Gastranaerophilales bacterium | reverse complement strand
TTTCGGATACCTTAAGCGTCTGTTCATTATCTCCTATAATTATTGGTATTATATGAGAAACCGAAGGTGTTTTTATACCGAGATTCTTCAATTTTTTATGTGTATAATTTGTAATTTGCCCTAATTTTTGCTTTTGAGATATTACAAATTCTCTTTTATTATTTAAAATCCACTCTGACCAAGAAACTGTTATCGGAGGAAGAGAGGTTGAAAAAATAAAAGAGCGAGATTTATTAACAAGATATTTAATTATATCTTCTGAAGATACGCAAAACGCTCCAAAAGAGCCGACTGCTTTTCCGAATGTTGCTGTTATTATATCCGGTCCATTTCCTTCTGTTAGTCCAGCAAGACTTTTTCCGTACGCACAAAATGCGTGTGCTTCATCTGTCATAAGTATACAGTTATATTTTTCTTTCAGTTTTGCCAGTTTTTCAATATCTGATATATCGCCGTCCATGCTAAAGAGTGATTCTGTTACAATAATTGCTCTTTTGTATAAATGACGTTTGTCTTTAAGTATTTTTTCTAAATTTTCATAATCACAGTGTTTAAATCTGTAAAAATCTCCGCCGGAGAGTTTCATTCCGTCTATTATACTAGCGTGGTTTAATTTATCAGAAAATACGACATCTCCTTTTGAGATTAGGGCTGATATTACGCCTAAATTTGCTTGGTATCCGGTATTAAATAAAAGTGCACTTTCTTTTTTAAATATTTTTGCAACAGTTTTTTCCAGTTTATTATACTCTTGTGATGTACCTGTTAAAAGCCTTGCTGAAGCAGAAGACATTAGTGACGAACTTTCTTTTAAAAAATCTTCTCTTAATTCGGTTTTTGTGCTTATTCCCAAATAATCATTAGATGCCAAATTGATATATTCATTCCCGTCAACAATAATTTTGCAGTCTGATTTAGATATTATATTCGGAATATTTCTTAATTGACCATTTTCTTCTAATCTTATCAGTTCTTCCGCTATTTTTTGCATATTATTTTCCGTTTAAAATTTCTTTGGCTTTTTCTAATTGTATATCTTTTTTATTATCAGACAAAAAATCAATATCTGAACCTACTTCAACATCGGGTTTTATTCCGAGTTTGTTTATATCTGTTCCATTTGGAGTAAGATATCTGGCAATTGTAACATTTAAACCTGACTGATTAGGAAGAGGAACCACTTTTTGAACAAGTCCTTTTCCGAAGGTTTTATTTCCGACTAATGTCGCAATTTTTGAATCTTTTAATGCACCTGAAAGTATTTCACTTGCACTGGCGCTTGTGCCGTTTACAAGTACTACTATAGGCTTGTCGGCTAGACTTACATCATTTTGCGCTTTTATTGTTTTTTTATAGCCATTTCTGTATATAATATCAACTATTGTACCTTTATCAATAAATCTGTCTGCAATAAATACGGCATTATCTAACAAACCGCCGGTATTTCCGCGCAAATCAATAATCAAAGAATCTGTATTTTGAACGTTATTTAATGCCTCCATAAATTCATTCGGTGTTGTTCCGCTCATAAAACTTACAATTTTAATATAACCTATATGATTATCTAAAATAGAGCTTTTTACTGATTTTATTTTTATTTCTTTTCTCTTAATTTTTTTGTTTATTTTTTTATTTCCGCGTAATATAGTAAGTTCAACAATGCTGTTTTCAGGTCCTCTGACAAGAGATGCAACATCTGAAACATTCATGCCTGCTATATCTTTATTATCAACTGCAATTATAATATCGCCTTGTTTTAACATTGCATAATCAGCCGGAGTTCCGGGCATTACGTTGAATATTTCTGTCTTTCCTGCGTTAGAATATATATTAACCCCGATGCCGTATATTTTAGATGAAATAGAAGTTGTAAGTTCCTCATAATCTTTTTTGCCCATAAATTTGGTATAAGGCTCATCTAAACTTGCTATCATAGTGTCTATTGCAACTTTTGCGTCTTCTTCAGTTTGTATTTTACCTTGATAACGATTTTTCCAGCGATACCAATTTTGGTGATTCATTTCGGGCTCATAGTATTCGCGCCCTATTATTCTCCAAGTTTTATCAAATAATTTCTGCGGAGTTACTTCTTCTTCATTTACAAATTCCTGATGCAAAAAATAAGAGTTAGTTTTGGTAAAATTAGTCAGAAAAATATTGTTAAAAATTACCAAAATTAAAACATATAATATAAATATTATAAAGTGTTTTCTCTTCATAACACAATTTAACAACAAGGAAGATATGATATCAATATACTATTTATATTTTATTTACCGATTATAATAAACTGATTAATTTTGTTTATTATTTTATTTATTTTCAAAACCCGGAGATGTTAGCGGGAGATTTTTATATCCTTGATTTGCATATACCGTTTTTTTAATGTATTTATTTGTGTTATTTCCTTTTTCTAAAAGCTGTTTCAATATATTTTCTCTTGTAACTAAAGATGATTCTAAATTGTTTGATTCCGGATATTGCTTTACAATCTCTGACCAAACAACAGCCTCCATTGTCCAAGCATAAGTTTCTTCGCTCAAAGAATTATATTCATCTTGGTGAAGCGCTTCGTGAGCAAGTAATGCCGCAAGGGCTCCCGGAGGTGCATATTCGTGTTTCGGATTTATGAAAATATATAATTTACCTTTCTTTTTCCAACCTATAGCATCAAATGTTGAATACGCAGGGTCAATTTCCGAAAGATCTCTGAATAAAATTTTTACAGGATATTGTGTAATATTATACCCAAGAATAGCTTTTCTTGAAAAATCGCCGGATGTTCCTTTAAGCATATCTAAAGCAACGTGAAAAATTTGCTCATCAGACACTTTGCTATATTCCGGAGAAATGCTGTCTATATATTCCTGCGTGTATTTTTTAGGTAATTCTACGTTGCTCGGGACCGGTTGATAACTCTTTGCAAAGCATAAATTTATCGTAAAAAGCATAACCGCTAAAACCGTATAAATTTTTCTCATTCTGCAACCCTCTTATTTATAATATTATATACTTTTGCATTATAAAAAGTCAAAAAGCAAAAGTCTTTTACAACAATATTATCTAATAATCTTCTCTTCCTCTGGATTTTAGGTATTCTCTGATTTGATTTAATGAGAATTGGATGATGCGTGTAATTCGCGACGGAGAAAGACCAATCATATTTGCAATATCTTTTGCTTGCATGTTTCTGTAAAAGCGATATTCTACAACTGTTCTTTCTTTTTGGGGTAATCTTGCTATGGCTTGTTTAATAAGTTTACTCATTTCTATTATCTCTGCTTGTTCATCTGGCATAGCAGAAGGATCTTTTAGAAAATCAAACGGTGAAGCATTATCTGTTGCAGCAGCAGCCAAACCGTCTATAGATAAAATCGTTTCATAAACTGCTTCTCTAACTTTTGTCGGTGATATTGAAAAACCCATATCTTCATCATCTGTTGACATCTCGGGTTCTGATGAATATGAAGATGAGTCTGCTCCTTCTTCAGTTTCATCGCCGGATTTATGTTTTAATGTGTACCATTTATACCTATGCCGTAATTCGTTTCTTATTGCCCATCTTACGGCAGTACCTATATAGGCTTCATTATATTTTTCAAGTTGTTCTTCTGTTTTATCTTTTATCAATGATTGAATAGCAATAACACCTATACTAACCAATTCTTCGTATTCTATCATATGGTTAGGTATACGTCGCTGCTCAACTCTTGCTATTTTTTGTACAATACCTACGTATTGATTGATTAAAGTTTTACTATCCATCTTCTCTTATTAAACTAACCTAATTCTATCATACATTGATTTTGTATATTTTTCAAGATTTGAATGTATATTAATACATTAAATATATGAACTGCAATGTTATTTTTTAATTAAATTCAAACTGTCTTTTAATATATTTGCGGAATCTTTTTTTAGTGAATCCGTGTTGTTAATAATTAAATCCGATATGACTTTTTTAGATTGGTGATTTGATTCCCTATAAGCTTGATAACCGAAAAATCCCGCCGCTGCAGTTATTAAAAGCGCACCAAAATAACCATGAAAACGTGTTATATCTTTCATTGATTTATAATGTTGTTTAAAAACCTTATCTATATCATTAACATTAAATTCATCACAATTGCTGTATGTTCCGACAAGAGTTGATTCGTCAAGAATTGGCATTCCTGTTTTTCTGTCTTTATTA
>CAJOPY010000108.1 GCA_905236505.1 Candidatus Gastranaerophilales bacterium | reverse complement strand
TGTTCAGACAAGCAAGAGCTCTTGAACAATCAGGACATTTTCAAAGAGCAATTCTTACATATAATTTTTTAGCTTTTAGATATCCAAATTTTCAATTAACACCAAAAGCTAAATATAACGCCGGTAAATTATCCTATGACATAGAAAAATATAATCAAGCAAAAAGACTTTTTAAAGAAGTCACCAATAGATATCCGGATAGCGAATATGCAACAGCAAGTGAATATTACTTGGGAATGATAGAATATAACAAAACAAAAACATTGCAAAATCCTACCCAAAAGATATTTACAGAAGAAAAAGCTTTAATAAGATTTAGACAATATTTAGATAACGCACCCGGCGGAAGATATGCACAGAGTTGTATCAATAAAATAAAAGAACTTGAGGATAACAAATTAAGTAAAGAAGATAACTACCTTATTGCAAAGTCATATTACGCATTATATGACTACACATCAGCCTCAGTTTATTTTTCACAAACATATACACCAAAAGCGTGGACAGCTATTGTCAAAAATGATTATGAATTGCAAAATTATTCAAATTTAAGAACTCTTACCGAAAGAGGTTTAAAGGAATATTCTTATAACGCAGAACAAAAAGATATCCATAAAGCTATTGACTTATATCTAAAAATATCCCCAAGCCGAACCGAAGGACTAAAAACCCTGTTAAATACAAACAAAAAAGCAAACGGATACGATTATTTACTATTTTTAAGCTGTAAAAACGCTCCAAAAGGAGAACAAGCACAATGTTACAAAGACATATATTATAATTATCCAAACGGACAATTTGCCGCTGAATCTTTATATAATGTATTCTATGAAGCAATTAAACAAGGACAATATTTATATGCAAAGAACTTGGGAGAAAAACATTTAAAAGTATATTACCATGCAAAATCAACTCCTGCGGTTATGTTTTGGCTGGCAAAAGTACATGACAAATTAAAACATTATAATACGGCAAAATATTATTATGACAAACTTTTAAAAGAATATCCCGATGATTATTACGCATTTCAGGCATACTTAGAATCAAAACGAATAGAAAATCCTATTTTAAAAACGGATATAACTGAAAAAAAAGTAATGTTCCCATATAAAATGAATAATAATAATGATATGATAATCAAACTTGCAATGCTTGAAGATTACTCTTTATTAAAAGACATTTGTGAAAAGGACAAATTTATCCAAAGCTGGATAGAATATCAAAAGGGAGAATACTCAAAATCAGCAGTTATTGCAAGAGATGCGATGGATGAATTGGAAGAAAAACCGGCAGTCGGAGATTTAAGATGGAGATTAGTTTACCCAATTCATTATTATAAAGAAATAAAACAATATGCAGGAAAGAATAATCCCGTAATAATTTTATCACTTGTAAGAGAAGAAAGTTATTTTAATCCCACAGCAAAAAGTTCAGTCGGAGCAAGAGGACTTATGCAGTTAATGCCTCAAACTGCCAACGATATTGCCGATAGAAACGGTATAGGCTATTTTGACTTATACAAACCAAAAGATAATTTATTAATCGGAAACTTATACTATTCTTATTTAAAAAATATTCTTAATGACAAAGATTTCTTCGTAATTTTAGCTTATAACGGCGGATTTAATGCAGTAAACAAATGGAAAGACTTTTTAAATTACGAATGCAACAACGACTTCTTAGAACAAGTTCCATATCAGGAAACTCAGAATTATTTGAAAAAAGTTATGAGAAGTTATTGGAATTATATAAGATTATATTAAAAAATAAAGCGAAAATCTTAATATAAATTTCCGCCTTATATTGTACATAATTTTGTAAACCTAATTGTTGGCAACAGGTTCTTCAACTTTAATTTCCGCATTTGCAAGAGATTCAACATATTTTCCTGCATAAACAGCCGCAACAGCACCATCTGATGTTGCAGTAATAACTTGTCTTAACGGAGTTACACGAACATCACCTGCCGCAAATACACCTTTTACAGATGTTTCCATTGTTTCATCGGTAATAATAAAACCGTTAGAATCTTGTTTAATTTGACCGTTTATCAAATCTGTATTAGGCAAAAATCCTATATAAGGAAAAATACCATCAACATTTAAATTTGATTTTTCATTAGTTTTCACATTTGTCAATTTTATAGTTTTTACTGTATCTTCACCTAAAATTTCATCAACAACTGTATCGTAAACAAATTCTAACTTTTCATTTTTAAAAGCAAGATTTTGAACGATTTTGTCTGCTCTGAATTCATTTCTTCTGTGTATAACATAAACTTTTTGAGCGAACTTAGTTAAATACATAGCTTCTTCCAAAGCAGCATTTCCACCGCCAACAACGGCAACCGTTTTATCCTTATAAAAAGCTCCATCACAAATTGCACAATAACTAACACCTCGACCAACAAATTCTTTTTCACCGTTTACACCAAGTTTTCTTGGTTGAGCGCCTGTTGCAATAATAACAGATTTAGCTTTAAATGTATGTGTTAAAGTTTCTATAACCTTCGGATTAGAAATTAAATCAATTTTCTGTATTTCTTCCATCGGGAATTTATTAACATTAAATTTATCAGCATGTTCTTCCATTTTTTCCATTAAATCATATCCGCCAACCACCGGAAAAGCCGGATAATTCTCTAATTCCAAATAATTTGACGGTT
>CAJOPY010000107.1 GCA_905236505.1 Candidatus Gastranaerophilales bacterium | reverse complement strand
TTGGCAGATAAAAATGCACGTATTTTAGAGGCGCTACTGGATTAGTAAAATTTCTAAAAGCTATCTGTCAGGAAGAAGCGGCGGAAATAGGGAAAAGGAGATACGGTTAAATTAACCGAGCGAGGGAAATGCTCAAACTGAGCATATATATTTAAACACGAGAAAATAGAGAAACGAGTTTAAAAAACAACCATAGGAATTCTGCAAAGAGTTCCTTTTTTTTATGCAAAGTTTTTGATACAATGTATAAGAGAAGGAACAAACGAGGACATTGTATGAGTGTAAATCAATCGCTTAAACCAATTACAACAAAAATTAATGATAACGGAAATATCTCAATCGGCGGGTGTGATTTAAAAGAGATTGCCAATGAGTACGGAACTCCTCTGTATGTGATAGATGAATTAACTTTAAGAACTATATGCAGAGAATATAAAGAAGCTTTTAGTGAATACAAAAACATAAAAATGATGTATGCGTGTAAAGCGCTTTGTAATATGGCAGTATCAAAAATACTTTCTGAAGAAGGGTTTGGATTTGATACGGTATCAGGCGGAGAAATATACACTGTTTATAAAACCGGTGTCTGCATGAAAGATGTTTTATTTAACGGCAATAATAAATCAAAACAAGAAATAAAATTTGCGCTGGATTGCGAAGTAGGAAGATTTTCCGTTGATAATTTTTATGAAGCCGGTTTATTAGATAAATTGGCAAAAGAAAGAAACAAAACGGCGGAAATATTCTTAAGAATAACTCCGGGAATAGAATGTCATACACATGATTATATTCAAACAGGGCAAACAGATTCAAAATTCGGTTTTGATTTAACCCAAGTTGATGACATTATTTCACTTATAAACTCAAAATATAATAATTTACATATTGTCGGATTGCATGCACATATAGGCTCTCAAATATTTGAATTGCAATCATTTTATGATGAAATAATTATTTTGATAAAAGAGATGGAGCGAATAAATAAAAAATTCAAATTGAATATGAATGAGATGAATATCGGCGGCGGAGTAGGGGTAAAATACACCGAAAATGATAATCCTCCGAGTATAAAGGATTTAGCTGAAATTGTAACAAAAGCAATGAAAACTTGTTCAGATAATCTTCCGACAATATATTTGGAGCCCGGAAGGAGCGTAATATCCACTTCCGGTGTTACTTTGTATACATTAGGAAGTTCAAAACAGGTCCCGAACGGGAAGAAATACATAGCAGTAGATGGCGGAATGGCAGATAATCCCCGTCCTGCTATGTACCAAGCTGAGTATACCGCAGAAGTTGTAAACAAGGCTAATTATAAAGAAAAAGAACGTGTAACAATTGCCGGAAGATATTGTGAAAGCGGTGATATATTAATAGAGGATATTGAACTTCCAAAGCTTGAAACAGGTGATGTTATTTGTGTTTACAATACAGGTGCTTACAATTATTCTATGGCATCAAATTATAACAGAGTAGAAAAACCCGCTATGGTACTTGTAAATAATTCACAATCTGATATTATAGTAAATAGAGAAACTTATGAAGATTTAGTATCCGAAGACAGAATTCCTGATAGGTTGAGAAAGTAATGAATAAAGAAATTTTAGCAATATTTCAAAGTATATTCAGTCCGCTAAAGTGGTCTTTTACTTGGATTAATGTTGTGGAAATAATAATTATTGCATTTACCTTGCTTGTATTTTACAGAAAGTTTATAAAAAATACTCAGTCGGAAAAGCTTGTTAAGGGATTGTTTATCCTTATTTTTGGTTGGATATTGAGCGAGGTTTTAATACTTATTGATTTAAGGATATTAGGTTTGTTTCTCAAAGGAATGGTAACACTTATTGCATTAAGCTTAATTGTTATATTCCAGCCGGAACTAAGACGCTTCTTGGGCTACTTGGGACAACCCGGATTTATACGAAATACATTTTTTTCCAAATCTTATTCACAAGAGAATAAAGAAAGCAGCGTGGATATAATAAAAGAAATAATAGAAGCGGTAAAATATCTTACAAAAACAAAAACAGGAGCATTAATTGTATTTCAAAAAGGAATGAATACAGGTTTGTACTCTGATGTCGGAACAAAAATAGACGGAATCATTTCTACTGAGCTTATTCTTACAATATTTCATCCGAATACGCCGCTTCATGACGGCGCAATGGTAATTAACGGAAATAAAATTAATTCTGCCGGTGTTCTGCTTCCTTTGACAGAGGATCCAAAACTTAGCTGGAAGTACGGTACAAGACATCGTGCGGCAATAGGGATGTCCGAAGCATCCGATGCAGCTTGTCTTGTTGTATCTGAAGAAACCGGTGATGTTTCTGTTTGCATGGACGGAATGCTCAAAAAATATGAAGATTTAAAAACGTTAAAAACTGATTTAGAATCAATATTGGGAATTAAACCGACAGATGAATCTGCGGTAAAGCATAAAAATATTTTTGATATATTGCGCGGAAAAATTGACTAATTTTAAACATTAAATATCCGAAAAAGAGAGTAACTAATGCTATTTAATCAAAAGAAAAAAACAATACCAGTAAAAAAAACACCGGCTGAATTATTTAAGCAATATTTTTCAAGAGCTGTTTTTATAACTTTAGGAGCTTTTATTACTGCGGCTGCATTAGAAACCTTTTTACTGCCGAATAATATAATAGACGGCGGAGTAATCGGTATTTCAATGATGGTTCACTACATAACAAAGTGGAATTTAGGTCTGTTAATATTTTGTATAAATATTCCGTTTATAATAATTGCGTTTAAGAATTTAGGGATAAAATTTATTTTACATACACTTTTTGCTACGGGCATGCTTGCAATAGCGACAAATATATTTCATGGTTTTCACGTAACGGAGGATTTAATTCTATCTGCGGTTTTCGGCGGCATAATACTCGGTTTCGGAGTAGGTTTGATACTCAGAAACAATGCTTCTTTAGACGGAACGGAGATGGTTTCTATAACAATATCAAAGAAATTAAGATTTATATCAGTAGGCGAGCTTTTAATGCTGATAAATTTGTTTATATATGTTGGAGCCGGATTTTTATTAGGTTGGGACAGGGCACTTTATTCCATTATTACGTATTATATAGCTTCAAAAGTAATAGATGCGGTTTTGGAAGGGCTTGATAAATCAAAATCCGTCCGAATTGTATCGGAACATTATCGCGAAATAGGCGATGCGATAATGAAGGAACTTAACACAAGCGTAACTTATATAAGAACACTTGGCGGATATTCCAGACAGGAGAAAATTTTAACTTATTGCGTAGTTAATAAGTTTGAAATTCCTAAGTTGAAGGATGTAATTCACTCTTTAGACCCCAAAGCTTTTATTGTAACAGAGGATGTACACGAAGTAGAAGGTGTCAGAGTAAAAAGAAAGAATCATTAATCAAATTAACGAACTTGGTTTAACAATTTTGTAATTTTTTCTTTAAGTTCTCTTTCTTGCGGAGCGGTAACATATCCGTACAATTTCTGATTTTCTTCCCTAACAATCATTTCCTTTTCAAGCATTGCTAACTTTCTCATTGCTAAATTCATAATCATAACCCCTTTTATAACTTATTCTTACATATATATAAAGTATTTTTTTTTTCAAAAATTGCCTAAATAAAATAAAATGTTAAGAATTATGACGATTTTTATTATGCAGATATCTATATTCAAAGTAAAGTAACAAAGATGCAATTCCTGTTGAAATTGCAATTAAGCCAAGCGGAGTTTTTTCTTCTTTACCTGATAAGATATTTCTGTATTTAATGATTTTTTTGTACAATTTACTTTCCGTTTTATCCAAACCTTGTGCTTTAAATTGTTTTTCAAGTGCGTCCATCGGGTTAAACCCTTCTCCGTTTTCAAGAGCTTTAAAATATCCATCTTCATAATTTTCAGGTATTTTAATTATGTAATTCGGAAGCCAATAATTTTTGTTTTTAAAAATTTCTTTTATGTTTAGTGCATTAGTAAAGAATAACATATTATGTTTTGCTTTCATTGGTTCTGCAAATTTTGCTTTTATAAACTCTTTTTCTGACAACAAATCGGCTTTCGGAATATTCAAAATTTGGCTAAGAGTTGATATTTGAGGTTCTGTTGGTAATATTTTTCCTGTATCGTGAGTAGCTGTTCCAAGTATAAAATAATCTTTATCCCAGCCGTTTTTAAGATAATAATCAGCACTTGAAGACATAACAAATGCGGGGAAGGCCGGAAAAGAATGTTATACATACAGGCTCAACGGCAAAATGAATGATTTAAGAGTTTTATTTGAACAAAACTTTGATGATGTATTTTTTGAAATTGCTACAAATAATCTTAAAAATGTGATTGTTTATAAAGGTAAAAAACGTGCAATAGACGTATTTAACCCGATAACAATAAAACAAAATTACAAACCTTTAAAAGAAGCTCCTAAAAAATGGACATTAACACATGCTATTAGGGCAATTGTAAACTTTCAATATGAAGATTTAAAATGTGATGGGGTTTACACAGATGATTATGCTTGGGATAATGCGGTTAACTTTCAACGTAAACAAATAGAAAACACAGCTCCATTTTTACAAAAAATTATTGAAAGCAAAAGCGGATGGCGTGTATATGATTATGATAACGAAATACATATAAATTGCCATACTTTTGATATGAATAGTTTTAAGTTTAAGATTGCATAATCTTGCGCATTTACTCCAAGCGCGCTAAAATATAAATAGAAAGGCGGCACAAAATGAGCGAACCTCTAAAAAAAGAACAAGAAACAGAAACTCTTGAAGAATGGTACAGCAAAGTTTATGACTATGATCCTTCCACAGATGATTTAAAAAAGGCATACGGGAAAGACTTTGACCGGTGGCTTAAAGAAATATAATTAACAAATAAAGTTTAACAAACATAAATAAGCAGCTTATAGGCTGCTTTTTTGTTGGAAAAAATTATGCAAAAACCAATTGAAAAAATAATATGCGAACTTATACAAAAATCTTTAAACCTGCCGGATAATTACGGCAAGGATTCAGACGGGAATGTTATTCCATGTGTAACGATAAGAGCGCAAAATATAAAACTTTTTAATACTTCCTTCGGAAAAATTCAGCCATTCAGAAGTATAAATTTTCATTCGTTTTTTTTAGGAAAGGTTTTAATTCTCCGTTTTCCTGAAATTGAGAAAAATCAGAGTTATCAGCTGTAAATTCGTATGAAATATTTTTCAAATCATAATCTTTGCCCTTAACTTTTTTTACTTCATCATCAATTATTTTAAGATACTTATCGCCGTAGTTTTTGCGATACAATTGTTTGGTGTTTATATCTGTATAATTTGGTGTAACATACTGCCATGCTGCATCAACCCTAAATCCGTCAAAATTTTGCGCATAGAATTTTATTTTTTCTCTAAAAACTTTTTCAGCTTCTTCCGTTCCAAAATTTAAGACCGGTAAATCCCATCTGTTGCGCATATTTGGTATAAACGCTTGCGGATTTGCCCAAACTTCATCATAAGAAAAACCGCATAACATATCACCTGACAATTTTATTCCCATATCATTTAATTGTTTTTTTGCTTGCTTAAAACTCTTTTCCGCAAGAAATTCCTTAAAACAGAAAAAGTCTATTGTATCGGATTTTAGCTTTTCAATTTCAGATATACGCTTTTTTCTCATATCTCCACTGACTATATTTTCATTAAATAAATCAGCGTCATAACCGCCCCAATATTTATAATCATTGGTGTTGTATATTTCTCTTAAAGCTCTGTATAAACTTTTTCTTTGAATAATTTGCGGAATATTTTTTTTATAAGATTCAAATTCCGATTTAAGATTTTCCGGTATATTTTCATGCAAATTTTTTAAAACCTTTTCCTGAATGCTGTCATTTAAAACGACATTATAGTAATTGACAGCTTTGTTATCTTTGTTTGTGTTAACAATTTTATTAAAATCGTTTTCGGATACAAATTGTTTTACATCAATAACATGGTTTCCAAAGTTCATACTTGTGCCGGAATATATCGGAAATGTTGACATAACTCTGTGATATTGACCCATAGGTAAAAGTTGAATTTCATTAATCCCCCAATATTTTTTTGCAAAATCTATGAACATTATTCCGTCTTTTGATGCAATGTTTCCAACTCCGGTGTTATTTTCTTTTTTTTGTGGAAGCGATGGTGCGTGGATAATAAGAACAGATTTTCCATTTTGTTCGTGCGAAACTTTTTCTTTTGCTTTTTTTAAAACATCAATGTAGTCCGACTCCTCTTTAGGGGTCAGTTTTCTTTTAAAAATTACAAATCGGCTATGAGATAAGCTGTTTATTTTCATTTACACATCCTAATATATTAAACCCGAAATTAATTTTTTTTTGTCATTATATGTAGAATTGTTAAAAGTATTTTTTTCATAAATTGCAATATTATTATATTTAATATATGATTTTCTTAAAAAGAATAGAAAAGGAGGACTCTTAATGTTCAAAAAGTTAATGCAAGGATTGATTATCTTTTGCTTGTTGTGTGTATTTAATGCACCTGCAAACGCTTTTTATACCGATATGGACGAAAGCCACTGGTGTTATCAATCAATTAAATTTTTAACTGAAATAGGTGTTTTGGTAGGTTATCCGGACGGAACGTATAAACCTGATATTCCGGTTTCCAGAGCCGAATTTGCATCTATGGTAATAAAATCACTCGGTCAAGAGAATGCAACAGTATCTCAGCCGATTGATTACGGTGATATTGAACCGGATTTCTGGGGTTACAATATTATACAAAAAGCTGTATATTTTGACCTTATTCCGAACGGAAAAGGTGCAGATTTTAGACCATATGACCCTGTTACAAGAGCAGAGGCAATTTCTATTGCTGTAAATGCTCTTACAACTTCTCAAATAAGCGAACAAAGAGCTCAAGGAATTATTTCAAAGAGTTATGAAGATTACACTCAGCTTCCGGCTTGGTTCTTGATGGCAGCTGCAAAATCTCAACTTTTGGATTTGGATGTAATTACTCCGGGTCATGAAGGAAAAATGGAACCTAACAGACCTATGAACAGAGCTGAAGTTGCAGCACTTCTTTACAAGATGATGCAAGAAGCTAAACTTAATCCGAATGCTAAACTTGCAGAAAGCATGCAAAAAAGAACAGCAGACGGTTACATTTTGGACAATGTACGTGTACAAGGTTCAATCGGTGTAATTCCTGCAGGAGCAATTGTTCCTATTAAATTGGAAACTGTAATCGGTTCTCAAATCTCAAATGTAGCAGACATTTATACCGCAAAAATGCCGAACAATATTGTAACAAAAGATCATTATTTACTTGTTCAGGAAGGCAGCGACTTAAAAGGTCAAGTAAAATATGTACAACGCGGCAAGTTGTTCAAGCAAAACGGTGAAGTTATTATTAAAAACGAACTTCTTGTTACACCAAATGATCAAGCAGTTATGTTATATGGTGTTGCAACATTAGATCCGGAAGTTAAAGGTTTCTGGAGCAAGTTATTCAAGAATAAGAAAGTGTTAACTTCTCCTAACCAAATCGTTAACATAAGACTTCTCGGTCCGTTAAAGATTGATTTAACAAACGGATATATATACGAATAATCTGATATAGAATAAAAAAGCTTCCGAAAATATTCGGAAGCTTTTTTATATTCTTTTTTTTACTACATTTTAACAAAAAACCTACATTAAAGAAAAAGTTTCTTAATTATAGCTTATTATATGTTATACAGCTTCTTCCACAGCTTCACCGGCTTCTTCAGCTGCTTCTTTTATTGCTTTTTCTATTTTTTCGGCTTTTTCTTTATACGGATTTATAACTTTGTCTTTTGTTTTTTGAGCAAAACCTTTATCTTTTGTAAATAATCCGGTAATTTTTTGCCATACAGTTTTTGGCTTTATAATACCATCTGCATCTTTTTCAAGTTCGTTTACAGCATCCTTCATACTGTTAAAAGCTTCTTTCATGCTGTCATAGTTTTTTACCGCTTCAGAGTTTTTCAATGCGTCTAATTCTTTTGCCGCATTTTTTCCTCCCAATTTGTAACAACCTATTCCGATACCGACAGCTGCTAATGTCCCTAATATTGCAAGTCCTTTAATTCCGAATGACGATTTTTTCGGTTCAACAGCTTCGTCATATACAACAGGCATTTCGTTCATATCATTGGTATAATTTTCCTGATATTGAACCGGCTGATATGATTGTGTATAATCAGCAGCTCCTACACTTTGTACTTCCGGCATACATTACCTTCTTTCTTTTTTAATAATTAGTACTACACTTTATACCATCTATAAAACATATCAATGTAAAAAATTGCCAAATAATACTATATATGTTACAAAATTGTTACAATTTTGTTTAGCTGAAAACCTCAAAAATCTGTTAATTTTGGATTTTTTTATAAAATCGTTGTTTTTTATAAATTTTTATTTAGTGACAAATTATTATTCTTTTTGTATTATATAATTAAGTAAGGGAATAAGGAGTTATAGTTGTGATAAGTAAGAAGATAGAAACCGTTAGCCCTGTTCAAAGCAGTTTATCCGGCGATAGCGATACTTTTACAGCGTTATCAACATCAGCTTTGCTTGCAAAGAGTGCGGTTCCATACTCTCACAGAAGAGTTGCTGATAATTATGTAATTATAAAAAAGGTTTACCGATTCCAAGCTGTTCAAAGCAGAATTACTAATGCAGAACTTCAACTTCTTAAGAAATACGATTTTAATACCTTAGAGTATTCTACTGTAAAACAAGTAAATGATGAACTCGCAAATTTGAAAAGGTGGTCTGCTTCGCTTGATGAACTATTAAGAAAAGATGCCGACCAACTTTTACAAATCAGATGTAAAGAGCTAAAATACATTGTAGCGAGCCGATATGCAACCGTTACAAATGAAATATACAACGGTTATCAAGCTTTAGAAAGATATTTTGAAGAAATTTCCAAGTTTTATTCACCAATTTGTTAAGATTTTTTAATAAAAACGCAATTTTAATCTTTTACATGTTTTACACCATGTGGAAGGTTTAGTATGCAAGTTAAAAATAATGTATCATATAGCGGAAATGTAAATTTTGGCCACAATAATCCTTGGGCAGACAGTCCTTATAACAAGCGTGAAAAGTTTATTATTGCTGGAACTACCGCTTTAGGTGTAGCCGGAACTCTTGCTTTGCTTGCAAAACATCAGGGATATTCTCTTGCTCCTTCTAAAATGTTTAAAGATTATAAAAAAAGCTGGTACCATAATGCGGAATTCTGCGATGAAAAGCCGGTTATTACGATAGGACTGGGCTCTTCTTTAGGAGGTTTAGCAGGCGGATATATAGTGGATAAAGACAGTGAAAACCGCAAAGCTAAACTTAGGGAAGCAATTTTACAGGTTGTTAATGTATCTCTTCCTATAATATTTACTGTAAATGCTGCAAAACTTGGAAAAAATTTCGGTAAAAAATATATAGAAAAAGGAAGCAAGGAAACGTTGCGAACAAAAATTCCTAAAGCAATTGGCGGACTTACAGGATTATTTGTGGGTGTATTTTGTGCAAATCTTGCAGCAAATAAACTTAATGAAAAACTGTTTAATCGCGGAAAAGGACGTCCCGTACAGGCAAGTGATTTTTCAGCACATTTGGATGACTTTGTTGTAGCTGCAAAACAAATAAGTGATAATAAATTTACAAAAGCAGTATCACGTTTTATTCCATTGGCACTAATGGTTGCCGGAAATGAAGTCGGTAATACCTGCACTAAAAATGTTGATTCATAAATAGAAAAATTAAATAAAAAAACAGAGCAACATAATATTACATGTCTGCTCTGTTTTTAGTTATTTTATATAATTTTAAACTAACCTAAGCCTAAAGCTTTTCTATACCAAGAAAAAGATTCTACTTCCGAACCGTTAAAAGTAGTTTTCACTTGTTGTTTT
>CAJOPY010000106.1 GCA_905236505.1 Candidatus Gastranaerophilales bacterium | reverse complement strand
GCAAGGTTAGCACCTTTACCGCCGAGGAGCGCACGCATATCAGCGTTGCCTTCTTTGAATAGCCATACTCTTTTTTCAGCCATTTTATATTTCTCCTTCTTTATTTTTTGTCAGGCAGTGCCTGACCTACCTTTCTTTATTTTTGTTGGGTTTCACCCAACCTACATTGTTATTTCTTTGATTTGTGACTGGCGCAATTATTTGCACCAATAACAAAAAAAGCATAACATGAACATTTTTAAGGGTAAATAGGGGTAAATACAAATTTTTGCATATTCTCATGCTATAATAAATTAAAAATAAGTATTCAGAGGAATATATGTCAAATATAATATTAATAGGCATGCCGGCAAGCGGAAAAACAACGATAGGAAAGCTCCTTTCTGAGAAATTACCTGATTATATTTTAATTGACACCGATGCGCTAATTGAAAAAACACAAGGAATGAGCATCAGCAATATTTTTAAGCAATTTTCCGAAGATTATTTTAGAAAGCTTGAACACGATACAATTCAAACAATTTGTTCATCAGGTGATAAAAAAATTATCTCTATAGGAGGCGGAGCGTTTGAAAATCCAGACAACAGAGCCGCCCTTTTAAAATTCGGAACAACATTTTATTTGAAATCTGATATTGATATATTATATTATAGGATATCACAGGACAAAACTCGTCCTTTGTTACAAAATGAAAATCCAAAACAAACCCTTTTAAATTTACTTCAAAAAAGAGAAGATAATTTTAAAAAGGCTCATTACACAATAGATACAAATCAAATAGACACAGAAGAAATAGTAAGGTTTATACTGAATGCATCAAATATTAAAAGTTCAAATTAGTGATAATAATGAATATTTGATAGATATTTCCGATTCAAGTTTTGCAAAGCTTAATCAAGAAATATTTGAATTTACACGCGGTCAAAAACGCTTGGTTGTAATGTCAAAAAAAGTTTATAATTTGTATTCAGAAGATTTAAACTTTGATGATGATGAAATTTTAATATTCCCTGATGGTGAAAAGGAAAAAAATTATAAAAACTATTTAAAAATTATAAAAAGAGCTTTTCAATTAGGTTTGACAAGAAAAGATGTAATAATTGCAGTCGGAGGCGGAGTCGTTGGAGATATTGCAGGATTCGCTGCCTCAACTTATATGAGAGGAATTGATTTTATTCAAATTCCTACAACTCTTTTATCTGCTGTTGATTCTTCTGTTGGAGGAAAAACTGCAATAGACCTGCCTGAAGCTAAAAATATTGTCGGAACATTTTATCAGCCCAAAAAAGTTTTCATTAATATTAACTTTTTTGAAACGTTAGATGACAAGCAATATTTTTCCGGTTTAGGAGAAGTTTTAAAATATGCATTCATAGAGGATTGCTGCGGTTATAACGTTCCTCTCTTCCTGTTTGAATTCTTGACATTAAGTTGTACAAAAATACTTGAAAGAGAACCTCTTACCATTATAAGAATGATTGAATACTGTTTAAATTTAAAAATAGCGGTTGTAACTCAAGATGAAAAAGAGAGCTGTTTACGCAAAATTCTTAATTTTGGACACACTTTGGGACATGCTTTAGAATCAATTACAAAATACAAAAAATATACTCATGGTCAAGCCGTTGTTTACGGTATGTTTTTTATAATAGATTGGGCATACAAAAAAGAATATATTAACTATTCTTATTACAGATTATCAATGGAATTATTTGAAAAATATGGTTTTAAACCTTTAGATAAAAAGTATCCTATAGAAAAACTCATAAATATCATGAAAAAAGATAAAAAAGCTTCATCTGACAAAATTTCTTTTATAGTTCCATGTGACAAGAAAAAAGTTAAAGAAATAAAATTAACTCCGATAGAAGTTGAGTTTGCGTTGAATGATTTTGTAAAATAAACTATCTTTATATTTTTTCAATATCCTTGCTATCAGAAATCAGTTCTTTAATTTGTTTATTTGCGACTTTAACATTGTTTATTGTTGAATTTCCAGCAATACAGCCACCTTCACAGCACATAACCTCTATTAGATTACAACCGTCCTCACAATATCCCTGAGTGGCATATTTTTTGAGCTGGCGAATAGATTCTTTATTTATACCGCTAATAACATGTGATTTTACCGAATTTTCATATGGAAGAGCTTTTTTAACAGCCTCCGCCACACCGCCTGTTACTCCGAAATTACGAGCTTGCTTAGAGCTTTCTTCATTATATTTTGTTTCTTCACATTCTGAAACCTCTATTTTCTTAGCCATAAACATAGCTCCAAGTTCTTCAAAACTCATTACAAAATCAATATTTGGATTTTCAGAACCCTCAACACGCTTTGCTACACAAGGACCGATAAAAACCGTAACTGAGTCCGGCATAATAGATTTAACGTACTCAGATGTATAATAAAGCGGTGTATGAGTATCTGAAACATACGGTTTAATCTCCGGCAAATGTTTATTAACCAGCTGCATATATCCTGCACAGCAAGAAGTTGTCATAAATTTATCACCTGATACTTCTTCACTATCCGCAATTGGGTGAATTGCATCCCAAGTTGCGTCAACATCTCCCATTCTTTCCACAAATTCTCTTGCTTCGTTTCTTGCAGTCTTATCAGCACCTTTTGCAACCTCAAAAACATCATAAAAACCGGCTTTTTTGATTGCTGTTTTTAATTGATAAAGATTCCCTCTAAACTGTCCTGCAATAGCGGGTGCAATCATAGCAACAACCTTTTTTCCATTTTTCATTGCCTTTAAAATATCAATTATTTCACTTTTTTCATGAACTGCTCCAAATGGGCAAGCCGAAATACATTTTCCGCAGCTTATACATTTTGAAAAATCAATGGAAGCAAGTCCTGTTTCATCTTTTTTAATTGCTCCTACAGGGCAAACATCCTCACATGGAACCGATAATTTAACTATAGCGTGATACGGACAAGCACTTATACACATTTGACATTTTTTACATTTTTCGGAATCAATTTTTGCTCTGCCGTCACCAACCGTAATAGCACCGAATTTACAAGCATTAATGCAAGGACGTGCAACGCAGCCCTGACATATATCAGTAACAAATATTTTATTAGATGTACAACCCTTGCAAGCCTGTCTTAATACGGTTAAATGTTTTTCACTGACTTGTGTTCTTGCTTCTGCTTCCTTTGCATAAGTTGTTAAATTAACTCTCTCATCGTCATCTTCAAGAGGAAAACCTAAATTCGCAATCAATCTTGTCTTTAAAATAGCACGTTCTTTATAAATACAGCATCTGTAAGGAACTTCTGCTCCTGTCGGACGCATATCATAAGGTATAACTCTCGTATTTTCCGGAAAATCATCAGATAAATAAGCATTTATTAAACGAGCCATAACTTCTTTTTTTATATAAATAGATTGATTATTGTTCATATTATTTTCCTCATACTACACAAGATTAACATAAAAAGGGGTAGTGGTAAATATTTGTGAATCGTGAATGGTGAATCGTGATTCGTTTTTTTAATTTCGACTCAAGGCTCACGAGTAAATAGGACGGGTTTTAACCCGTCAAAAATAAAATTAAAATATGTGTCGGGCT
>CAJOPY010000105.1 GCA_905236505.1 Candidatus Gastranaerophilales bacterium | reverse complement strand
TTTCCCATTTATTGTATTTCCGATTTTTTTAGAATCTTTATCAAACATTGCCAATATGTTTAATCCGTAATCTTTAAAGCCGTCATACTTCGCAAGTGCCGTACCTAAATTTCCGGCACCAACAATGAATGCATCTTTTGTTTGCTTAAAACCTAAAAACTCTTCAATTTTTTGTTTCAGCTCTTTAACTTCGTACCCTACTCGGCATTTTCCTTGATTATCTAAATATTTTAAATCCTTTCTGACTTGCGAATTATCAATACCAAGTAATTCCGCAAACTTTGTACTTGAAACATATTTTTCATCATCCCTCATGTCTTCAAGTATAAAATGGTACATTGTTAAACGATTTATAACTTTATCAGGAATATTCAATTTTTTTCCTTTGTTTATTTTCATAAAATCCAAAACACAAAATGAAAATAGAAAATGGAAAATTGATTAATTCTCAATTTTCCACTTTCGGTTTTTCATTCAAATTAAACAATTCCTTCGTACGCATCTAAGAAAATTTTCTTGATTTCGCTCATTAAAGGATATCTTGGGTTTGCACCGGTACATTGGTCATCAAATGCTCTTTCTACCAATGTATCAAGATTAGACATAAATTCATCTTCCTTAACTCCAAATTCCTTTATTGATTTCGGCAAATTAATTTCCGTCATTAATTCATCAACCGCTTTTATCAATAATTCAACTTTTTCATCATCATTTTTTCCGCCCAAACCAAGCTCATCTGCTACCTGACCGTATTTAGTCTTAGCATTCGGATATTTATATTGAGGGAAAATAGCTTGCTTCGTCGGTTTGTCAACCGCATTAAATTTGATTATTTGACGAATTAATAAAGCATTCGCAACACCGTGAGGTATGTTATACATCGCACCAAGTTTGTGAGCCATAGAGTGGCATAAACCTAAGAATGCGTTTGCAAATGACATACCTGCAATAGTTGCAGCATAATGCATCTTTTCTCTTGCGATAGGATCATTTGCTCCCTCTTTGTAAGAACGAGCAAGATATTTAAATACCAATTTTGTAGCTTCTAACGCATTGGAGTTCGTAAAGTTTGTTGCCATACAAGATACATAAGCTTCCAGTGAGTGAACAAGAGCATCTATACCAGATGCCGCTGTCAAGCCTTTTGGCATACCGTCTACAAAGTTCGGATCTACTATCGCCATATTAGGAGTTAGTGCATAATCTGCTATAGCGTATTTATAATGTGTTTTTTCATCGGTTATGATAGAAAACGGAGTAACTTCACTTCCTGTTCCTGAAGTTGTCGGTATACAAACCATTGTTGCCTTTTGTCCCAAATCAGGAATTTGACAAATTCTCTTTCTGATATCCATAAATCTCATTGAAATATCAGCAAAGTTTGTATCCGGTTGTTCATACAATAACCAGATAATCTTTCCTGCGTCCATCGGAGAACCTCCGCCGAGTGCAATAATTACATCAGGCTCATATGGTCTTACTATCTCCATTGCCTGTTTTACAGTAGCAATAGTCGGATCCGGTTTTACATCAAAGAATACTTGATGATCAATACCGATTTCATCTAAAACTCTTGTAATATTTTCAACCGCACCTGAATTGAATAAGAAACGGTCTGTTACAATAAATGCACGTTTTTTGCCCTTAAGTTCTTTTAAAGCTAAGTCAGTACAACCTCTCTTAAAGTAAACTTTCGGAGGAACCTTAAACCATAACATATTTTCTCTCCTTTCAGCTACAGTTTTATAATTCAATAAATGTTCAACACCAATATTTCCTGATACTGCGTTTCCGCCCCAAGAACCGCAACCCAATGATAATGACGGTTCAAGTTTAAAGTTAAATAAATCACCGATTCCGCCTTGAGAAGATGGTGAATTAATTAAAATACGGCAAGAAGGCATTTTTTCAGCATAAGCATTAATTCTTTCAGATTTTCTTTCATCTGTATACAGAACTGATGTATGACCTGCGCCTCCCTTTAATACAAGCTCATATGCCATATCTGTAGCATCTTCAAATGATTTTGCTTTATACATAGTTAAAATAGGTGATAATTTTTCACGAGAGAACGGATCTTCCCAATCCAGTTTTGCTCTTTCACAAAGAAGAATCTTTGAATCTTCAGGAATTGAAAAACCTGCAAGCTCCGCTATCTTATGAGCTGGTTGACCGACTATCGCAGGATGTGCCGTTCCCCTTTGAGGATCAATAAACGGAAGATCAATCATTTTCTTTTCATCTTCTTTTTTTACTAAATATGCACCACGATATATGAACTCTTTTTTAACTTCTTCATATATTTTTTCACAAACAATAACCGATTGTTCAGAAGCACAAATCATACCGTTATCAAAAGTCTTTGACATCAAAATTGACGATACTGCCATTTTTATATCAGCAGTTTCATCAATAACTGCAGCAGTATTTCCTGGTCCTACACCTAAAGCCGGCTTTCCTGAAGAATATGCAGCCTTTACCATGCCGGGACCGCCTGTTGCTAATATGCAGTTTACATTCGGATGGTGCAAAAGCGCATCTGATAACTCCATAGACGGTGTATCTATCCATCCGATAATATCTTTCGGGGCACCTGCTTCAACCGCAGCTTCTAAAACAACTTTTGCTGCTTCTATTGTTGATTTTGTTGCTCTCGGGTGAGGTGAAAAAACAATAGCATTTCTCGTTTTTAATGCAATTAGAGATTTAAAGATTGCAGTTGAAGTCGGATTTGTTGTAGGAATAATACCTGCTAAAATTCCTAAAGGTTCTGCAACTATTTTAATCCCGTTTTCTTTATCAACACTTATTACTCCGCAAGTTTTTGCATTTTTGTGTTTATTATAAATATATTCGGAGGCAAAGTGATTTTTAATAATTTTATCTTCTAAAACTCCCATACCTGTATCTTCTACAGCCATTCTTGCAAGCGGAATACGAGCCTTGTCTGCAGCGGTTGCAGCTGCTTTAAAAATTCTGTCAACGTCTTCCTGAGAATATTCTGCATATTCCTGCTGCGCTTTTTTTACTCTGTCTAGCAAGCTGTTTAAAGCATCAACGCTATCTACCAAGCCTGTTGATTTTACATTTTTCTTTTCTTCTTTTTCTAATACCTTTGGCATATTATATCTCCTTTTAAAATTGTGATTATTTTCCTTAATTAAAATAATATAATACACAAAAATCAATGTCAACATATTAATATAATTGCATTGTGCAATATATTAACCGCAATGCAGCATAGCATATCAATTCATAAATAGTGAATATTTTCACGATTAAACTCTGTGCAAACTTTATTTTTAATTCTGCATGAGCAATTCTGATAATTTACCAAATTGCTCCAAAGAAAGCTTTTCGCCCCTAATATTTTCAATTAGATTTAATTCTTTTATTGCTTTTTCCGAACACTCTTTGTTAAAACCCGAATTAACAAGACAATTCTTAAGAGTTTTTCTGCGTTGAGAAAATGCCGATTTAACAGTCTTGCGAAAATGGCTGTAATCACTGAGTTTTAATTTTGGTTCAGTTCTTATTTTCATATAAACAAGAGCAGAATTAACTTTCGGTGCAGGATAAAAAGATTTTCTCCCGACAAGTCTTATTATGCTGCAATCAGCCCAAAATTGAGCCAATATCGTTAGGAGTCCGTATTGTTTTGACGGACTTTTTTCTGTTGCAACAATCCTTCTTGCAACTTCTTCCTGCACCATTAAAATTATATCCGTTATTTTATTTCTGTTTTTATTATTTAAATCATCTATTTCACCTAATAAATGAGCTATAATAGGAGAAGTTATGTAATAAGGAATATTTGCAACAATTTTTACTTTATCGGTTGTTAACTCTGATAAATCAGTTTTTAAAATATCTCTGTGAATAATTTCTAAATTATCTGCATTAAGTTTTTCTAATTCCTTTACAGCTTCTTCATCAAGCTCTATTGCAATAACTTTCTTTGCATACTTTACAAGCTGTTCTGTTACAAAACCGACTCCCGGACCTATTTCCACTATTGTATCTTCTTTTGTTATATTTGCATTGCTAATAATATCGGATATCACTTCTCCGTTTATAAGAAAGTTTTGTCCGAGTCTTTTTTTTGTTCTAAAAAATTTTGCCCTGTTTAAGTAATCCGTCATGGTAATAATAATAGTACAAACAGGTAAATGTTAAAAGTTTTTATAAGGAATATATTATTATTACTTTATGTGTATAGTATAATCAAGTAAGGAGTACATTGTGAATTATTGTGAAGTAAAACAACAAGAGCATTTAGAGTACAATCAGTTATTGGACGAATTTATTTTAGGGTGCAAAACAACTCAAAAAATAGGAATGGAGTATGAACGTATTCCCGTTTCAGAATCTACCGGTGAAGTTATACCTTATTACGGTGACTTTGGTGTATGCGAACTTTTGAGAGAAATTGCAAAAGAAGATAACTGGGATTATATTCTGGACGATGTAAATATTATCGGGCTAAAAAAACTTCACGAAACAATAACACTGGAACCGGGATGTCAATTTGAACTCAGTTTGGAACCCCAAGAATTTATACGTGATTTAAAAAAAAGAATTACCGAAATTGATTTAATTGTAAAACCTATAATGAAAAAGTTCGGTATGATTCTTATTAATAAAGGGGTTTCACCGAAAACAACCTATAAAAACATTCAACTCTTGCCAAAACGCAGATATGCAATTATGGCAAATTACCTTTGGGGAATTTTATCCGATGTTATGATGAGAGAAACAGCCGGTATACAGGTTGGTATTGATTTTAAATCAGAAGAAGATGCAATGCGAAAATATAGACTTGCAAATGTTTTAATGCCATTTGCAACCGCAATGTTTGCAAATTCAAAAATAAGAGGCGGAGTAAATACCGGATATAAATCTTTTAGAGCACTTGCCTGGTTAAATACAGATAATGAAAGATGCGGATTTGCAACAAAATTAAACGACGGAATGACATTTAAAGATTATGTCAATCTTCTTTTGAACACCCCGATGATTTTCATAAACAGAGAAAACCGAACTGTAGACATAAACGGCAGACTGACTTTTAAACAATTTATGGATAAAGGATTTGAAGGTTTTACAGCCAATATTGACGATTGGGCGCTTCACTCAAATCTTTATTTTCCGGAAGTAAGGCTTCGCAACTTTATTGAAATACGAAACCACGATTGTGTTGGCAAAGGTATGCAATATTCAATTCCTGCGCTCTATAAAGGAATTATGTATAATAAAAATGCATTATGTGAAGCAGAAAACCTGCTTTTAAAATATTCTTTTAACGAAATAAATGAACTCAGATATAATGTTGCAAGATATGCAACATCTTCAAAATTACGCAAGCACTCAATTAATGATATTTGCAAAGAAATTTTGAATATTTCCTATATGGGTCTAAAAGAAGAGTGTGAAAACGAAGAAATGTTCTTGGAACCCATTATGGATCTTATAAAGAAAAATAAAATTCCGGCTGATATACTATAAAATCTACAAAACCTGAATTTTGCGTTTAACAATTCTTAACATGTATATTATTATAAGCAATTTTTAGTGATACAAATACTTTATATACATGTATAGGTTAATTTGTGCAGGAAAATATTGTGACTCAAGATTTAAACTACAGATTATATTCACCGAATTTTGGCGCTATGGCGAGTTTTCGTGCAAAGCAAAAAAACAGTGTGTCACAAATACTTACAAAACCAATTGATAAAGTTGAAAATGTTGTAGGTGATGCTGTAGACGTCTTTGTCCCTGCAGATAAACAAAATGAGGAACAAAAAAAATCCAACAAAAACGCTATCCGTGCCGGTAGTGCCATGCTTGTCGTAGGTGGACTTGTTGCTTTATTAAACCCGAAATTCCTTTCTAAATGGTCCGCAAAATTAAAAGTTGCCGCTGCAAAAGCGGGTAATAAAGCAAAACAAGATAATTCAGCTTGGGGAAAAACATTAAAATTCGGCGAAACCGTTTTTGATAAAACAGGTAACTTTCTGAATTATTCAAATAACTTTAACTCCGTTAAAGATGAATTTTTTAAATGGTTATGTACAGATAAAAAAACGTTTAAAAAAATAAAATGGGAACCTTTAAGAAAAGTATTTACAACAATAGACAGTGCTTTTGTAAAAGTAATGAAAGGGGTTCACGAGTGGATAACAAAAACTTTTGATAAAATTAGTAAAAGCACTGTTATCAGAAAATATAAAAAAGCAAACTCTTCAATGAATTCATTTAATGAAACGCTCTTGCAATATCGCAGCCGTTTGAACACTGAAGAACAAAAAGCTTTTGATAAAAAGCTAAAAGAGATTAAAAATATTCAAGAATTTCTCAATGAATCAAAAGTATCAGAAAGACTTGCTAACCAAGAAACTTTGATGGCCGATTTTGAACAAAAAACAGTTTCAAAAATAAAAGAATACGGCGGTAATGCTTGGGACAGTGTAAGACATTTAAACTTTGGCAAAGATAAACAGCAATATTTTAGGGATAATATGAAATTTTGGGCAGGAGATATTCTTGCTCCCACAAAAGAACAAATATCTGCAGAAGGCAAAAGAACTGTTGAATCATTGGTAGGTAACGGCAAATCTCAAAAAGGCGCATATGATGAGTTATATGAACTTATTGAATCTCATCTTAAACCCGAAGAAAAATCCGTAATAAAAAGCGCTTCTAAAAAGTTAGAACAGAAATTGCGCTCAGCAAATAAGAGCGAATGCTTGGAATATTTTGATAAAAAACGTGATTTAATTTTAGGAAGTGCCCCGACTGATATTTTAACCGCTGTTATAGGTATTATAGGAAGCGGTATTGCAATCGGAATGGCAGATAATAAAGAAGATCGCGTTTCAAGAGCTGTTAGCGGAGGAATTCCTGTAATAGCAGGTTTAGGTGTTTCAATGGGAATGACAGCCATGCTCGTTTCAGGAGTGAAAGGTCTTTTAGCCGGTTTTGCGTCAACAATTGCATTAGGTAAACTCGGAAGTTATATAGATAAAAAATTTATCCCAAAACCTAATAAAATTGCTAATACTGAAACTCAAACAGACAAAACAAAGGAGATAAAAAATGCTTAATTTAATTTATGAACTATTTCTAAAACACTTTTTTTCAGCGTTTCATAATCCTTGTTATTGTAAAGCAGAAAGTCCCAATCCTGAATATTGTCTAAATCAACTTCCGTAACATCATCTTCTCCGATAAGCTTTCCGCCTCTTTTTTCACGCAAATCTCTGTCTGCTTCTATACGAATTGAGATTGCTCCTGCTTTTTTAAATACTTCATATTCGTGTTTAATTCGGACATCTGTCACAACAATACTTCCGGCTTGAGCAATAATTTTATTCAGCCAATAATCCGGACTTTGTTTCCGCCCCCAATTACCCAAATCAATCAAACCCTGTCTGTATTTTGGTTTATTATTTTCTATTTCTTCATAAGAAATGTTATTAATTCTTCCATACTCGTACTTGATAATATCACCCATTGCACATCTTTTATACTCAGGCAGCGCTTCCATAAGTATTTTTGCAGCAGTATCTTTTCCTGAATACTGTTTTCCCGAAAATATAATTATCTTATTTGCCATTTTATAACTCCTCCGGCACCGGATCATATCCGCCGTCGTTTAGGGGATGACATCTGCATATTCTTTTTATACCAAGCCAACCGCCTTTTATTATACCGTGTTTTTCTATTGCCTCTTTTGCGTATGAGGAACATGAAGGATAAAACCTGCACCTGTGAGGCAATTTTGAAGTAATTTTTTGATAAAAACTAATTAATAGCATTAAGATTTTTTTTATCATTTTTTTTATATAACATGATTTCGATTTAGTTTCAATAAAACAACTCACCCACCCAATTTACCCACCTGTCCTTACGGACATCCTCACTCGCTGAATGGATATGCGATGGAGGAATTAGTTATAACTCATATCTATACCTACCTCAAAAGAGATGGAGTTTTTTTAATAACCGTTCACCCACCCTAGCCCTCCCTCAAGAGGGAGGGGATGCTTGATTTGTCAAATTTTTGAAAACTCTCTCCCTCAAGAGGGAGAGTTGGTGAGGGTGGGCAGTTAAATTAAAGTTTTTACATAAACAAACTGGGGTTTGGGGCATAACGAAATGAGCAAACAATCTTAGTGAAGCAATAGCAGAAAGAGTGTTGTTTGAGGAAATTTTCGGGTAGTAAATGCGGTTAATTATTTAAATCTAAAATACAAAAACAGTTTACAATTAGCTGGATTG
>CAJOPY010000104.1 GCA_905236505.1 Candidatus Gastranaerophilales bacterium | reverse complement strand
TTGTACTCCTCTTTTGTTGTTCCTTATATATATAAAGTATATTTGTCAAAAGAAATTGCCTTATTTTTTTTAGAAGTTTTACAAATCTTAATAGTTATTGGCTATTATTTACATGTTATTAGCAGTTAGAAGTTGGCTGTCAATGATAATATACTTTTGTTATGGCTAAAAATGATTGCTTAGAACAAAGGTTTGGCAGAAAGCTTGCATATATTCGTAAAAGCAAAAAACTTTCTCAGATGAAACTTGCAGAAATTGTTGATATGAACTTTAACTACATTGGGCAAATAGAGCGAGGGGAAGCGAATGTAACAATTCGTACTATGCACCTTTTAGCGGATGCACTTGATGTTGAAATGAGGGAATTTTTTGACTTTACGTTTTAAGGCAGGTAATAGGTATCATATGTGAAAACAAGCAATAACTACAATTTATTCCTATTCATAATTTAATTCATTTATATTGTATTTATTTTTAAAATTATACAAATATTGCCATAATATATATTTTGAACAAATTTATTAAATAAAAAAAGTTGTTGTTTGGTTTCACTTAAACTTCGGCTTTTCTGGTGAAAAAGGGGTAAATTAGTAGTTTTGACGATAAAGCCACTCCGTTTAGTAAAAAAATTATTAAGTTTTTAAAAATGTTTCAAGATGTTCTATTGTATATAGTGGAATATCATATAAATTGTTTTTGTTCAATTTATAATCAGCTAATGAAGTTCTGACTGATATTTTGGGAGAATATTCACTGATATATTGCTGTAAACTCTTTGCTTTCAGATTTGTTGTTGCTTTTACTTCAATTGGTACAACAAAATCTTCAATTTGTGTTACAAAATCAACTTCTGCGACATAGGATTTGCTTGTCCAATAGTGAATATCCGCTAAATTAATCTTTAATTGCTGTAATACATATTGCTCTGTTAATGAACCTTTAAACTCCGTAAAAATTCGGTTATCTTCCAAGATTGCTTTAGCGGGTAGTTTTGACAGAGCACATAAAATTCCTACATCAAGAACATAAAGTTTAAAGACATCAATATCTTCATAAGATTTTATCGGTAAATTCGGTTTTGATATCCTTGTAACTTTATAAACAAGTCCGCTATCTCTCAGCCAAGCAAGAGCGATTTCAAAATCTTTTGCTCTTGCTCCATGTTTTATTGCGTTATAAATAAATTTTTTGTTTTCTTTTGCAAGTTGAGATGATATTGAATCCCATACCATTTTTATTCTTTCAGCAGTATTAGAATCAGTATGTTTTGAAAAATCACTGTTATATGAAGATATTATTTCTTCTTGTATTTTTCTAACCTCATTAAAATCTCTGTTTTCAACAAATGATTTAACAACTTCCGGCATTCCGCCGACAAAATAATAATACTTTAAATAATCAATAAGTTTTGATGAGAAAGTACTGATTGTATCAAATTTATTTTCATTCATTGCTTCAACTAATAATTCTTCGCCATTTGCAACAAGAAATTCCTTAAAACTCATTGGATATAAAGTCATAAAATTAACTTTACCGACAGGAAAACCTGTTCCGTTACGATGTGACAAACCTAACAAACTTCCGGCAACTATAATGTGTAATTCAGGCATTTTCTCTTGAAAGTATTTTAAAGAAGTTATTGCATCAGGACACTCTTGTATCTCATCAAAAATTATCAATGTATCATCAGGTGTAATTTTCATCTGTGCTTCAATCTCAATTTTTGTCAGTAATTCTTTCACGTTTGTATAATCTGTAAATGCTTTTTGCAGATTTTCATTCCTGTCAAAAGTAATATAAGCTGTTTTTTTGTATTCTTGTTTTCCAAATTCTTGCATTAACCAAGTTTTACCAACCTGTCTTGCACCTTGCAAAATTAATGGTTTTCTTCTTTTGCTATTCTTCCATTCAATAAGTTGATTTATAGCTTCTCTTTTCATTTTTATGCCTTAGTTTACATTTTTTCTAATGAATAACATGGTATATTATACATTTTTTCTAACGAATGTCAATATCAAACCAACATTTATTCTAAGGAAATAATGTTTGACAGTTTTTTGCAATAAACCTACAATATGATAAAAACAGCCAAGATATGATAGAAATAGCACAAGAAACTTTCAACAAAATTTTTAGTTCGGGTGAAAAAGGGGTAAATAAAGTAAGTAATTTTGACGACATAACTACTCCGCTTGGTGAAAAAGGGGTAAATTCGTTGTTTTGACGATAAAGCTATTTCGCTTGGTGAAAAAATGGTGAAAAAAAATAAAGTAGAACACGAGAACAAAATTATTAGTATAACTGAATACCGTAATAATAAAGAAATATAGCAAAAGCGGACGACGGGACTATCTTGAGTCGCTCGCATTAAACGTGTCTACGGATTTTGCTTCAAGTGCTGTTCGCACTTTTGCAAAAGTCCTCCGCACTCTGCTCGCTCCTCGCTCGAACCCTGCCCAAACTTCGTTTGGTGGTTCTCGTCCCGTATTGTACTTATTTTTAAACTACAAAAGCGGACGACGGGACT
>CAJOPY010000103.1 GCA_905236505.1 Candidatus Gastranaerophilales bacterium | reverse complement strand
CGTCTGTTCTTTCATAAACAAGCCCGTTTGTAACAAAGTACGTAAGTGACGTTTCCGGATCGTATCCGCCGTCACATTGTACTGTCGCAAGCTGTAAGAAACCTGTATTTAAAGCATCACTAATATAATTATTATTAGAAGACATTTCTTTGTTATATTCCGTTGTCCAGCCGTTTGCAGCTGCCGCTTGAAATATCGGCCAATAAAAGTCAACAACTTTTTTAATTTTTTCGGTATTAGCAGCCGTGTTATCAATAACTGAAGAATTTCCTGTTGCGGTTTTTGATATTGTTCCGTATTCATCTGCAACAGAATATGCTTCTACCTCTCCCTCTTCATGAACTGCTTTAATTTCTTCCTCTGTCGCAAAAGAGTCTAATAATTTTGCCAAAATTTTTGGCACATCGTTTACAGAGAATGTTCCCCCTCGTCCGTTTTCGTCCATAATTGAATTACCCAAAACGCCAATAATAGCATTAGCATATTCATCACTCAATACAACCGCACCGCCTGCATCAGTTAAGATTGTAGAGTTTTGATTTTTCAAAGCTGCAGTTCCGTCCAAAATATGCGTGAAATTGGACCCATATCCCATAAGATAATTATAATTTATCATACTATACTTGCCGTTAGCATAGTATGCAATTTGTTTTCCTTGTAGTCTGCTGTAATATTCATCAGACAACTTAGACTGTTCCCGCAACAAAGCCATTTTTTCAATTGAGTCAATAGAAATATTGTACTCGCAGTCGGCTTTGCGGGTTGTTAAAGTCAAAAGTCGTATGTTAGAGCAGGCTAATCCCATTTCGTCTTTCCTTTATTAGTCCCTTTTAATATGTATATCGGCAAAATTTGGAAAAACTTTAGTATTTCACGCAATTTTTTATAAAATTGTTACAAATCTTTACATATTTAAATAAAAAAGGCAATTTTTTATTTTATTTTGTTTTATATAAATTAGAAATAAAAATGTGTGTAAGGAGTCATGTGTATGAACGAAGTAGGTAAAATTGTTCAAAATTCGCCAAATAAAGTTATAACAGCGCATAATAGCGTGCCGATAAGTTTTATGGCAAAAAAAGATTCTAAGTTGGCTGATAACAAAGATATATTTGTGTATGATTATAATAAAGAGAAGAAAAAGGCGCAAAAGGAAAAAAATCTTCAATTAGGCTTACAAATTTTTACAGCGGCATTATTTACAACAATGGTCGGAATAATGGTTAAACAAGCCGGCTGGTTTAAGAAGTTTAAATTAGATTTTATTGATTTATCAAAACAACTCAATTTAAAAGATATGGCAATGCCGCAGTCACAAAAAGAAGCAGCTGAAGGTATAAAAAACTACATAAATAACTTTGAAGAAATATTTAAAAAAGGCGGCGGAGAAGGATCTGCAATATTAATGTACGGTCCTCCGGGAACAGGTAAAAACACTTTTGCTTATGCTATAGCCAAAGAGTTTAAAGGTGCAAAATTTGTGGATATGGACGTTTCAAAAATGAATTCAAAATGGCATGGCGAGTCTGAGCAAAATATTTTAGGAACGATGAAAGCAGCAATCAAATATGCACAAAAACATCGTGATGAAAAGATTTTTGTATTTATTGACGAAATAGATTCTGTAATGATGCAAGATGTCGGTTCAAATTCTAAATTGTCACAAGATATATTAAACGCGTTTAAGAAAGGATTTAACGGACTGACAAAAGAAAAGAACATAGTTGTAATCGGTGCAACAAACTTACATATAGATCCGGCGATTGCAAAAGCGCAAGGAAAGATATTGGATAGCGCTATGTTGGACAGATTCGGAGAAAAAGTTTTGGTAGATTTGCCGGATAAAGAACAGATTAAAATTGCATTAACAAATTTCTATAAACGACCGGAAAGAGGTATGGTAGATGAAGCTCTAAAAGATATAAATAATCCTATATTAGATAAGATAGCCGAATTCCTTTCGCAAAAAGAGCACCAAACTTCTTTCAGAAAACTGGAAAACGGTATTTGTAAACGAGCAGGCAGAAAGACAGAAATAGGTAAAAATGTTACTTATGATGATTTAATAGAATCAATAAAATATAACCAGCACAACTTGAATATTTCAGATTCAGAAATGGCAAAATTTTTAACATCAGTACAACAGTTAAAAAAATAAGGAAAAACAAATGTTAAAAACAAATATTATATCGTTTAAAGCAGATATAAAACCGCAGCAAACCGGATTTAACAATTATCGTCAGTCGGAAACGCCTCAAATGTCGTATTATCCGAATGATATTATTGATATACAAGCGGAAGCTGAGCGAAAGGCATTAAAGAAACAAAAGCAAAAAGAGCGGCTTGAGAAGTACGGTGTATACGGAACCGTAGCAATAGGCGCAGCTCTGGTTGCACAAGTTATACTTAGTATTTATGCATT
>CAJOPY010000102.1 GCA_905236505.1 Candidatus Gastranaerophilales bacterium | reverse complement strand
TACAAAGTGAGTTTCTCCGGATAATTCTTTTAACATTATAAAAGCGTTTTCTTTTGTATGAGGTTTACCCAAAATTTTGTTATGCAAAACAACGACTGTGTCAGCTGCCAAAACTAAAGAATTTTTATCAGAACGTCTTACTACGTCCAAGCATTTTTGAGTTGCTATATCTTCTATTTTTTCATAGGAAAAATCATCTGAAGAAAGTTTTTCATCATATCCTGACGGAACAACATCATATAAAAGTCCCATCTCTTTTAATATTTTCTTTCTTCTTGGTGAAGAAGATGCCAAAATTAATTTTACCATTTTAATAACATTTGCCCCTCTTCAGTAAAACCTTGCATACTTAAACGTTTTTTTGTAATAACGTTTGAATTATCGTAATTCTGTTTGAATAAATTTACATATTCATCAACATTTTTCATTATTTTTTTCCAGGTTGTAAAAAAAGGTTTTACAAATTTTATAATTTCACCGGTTTTATTATCTATAACAAGCTGAGTTTTTCCGATAGTAAAAAGGGTTTCTTTTTGCATTTGTTCACTTTTCGGAAATTTTGTTAAATAAAGTCTGCCGTCTATAAATTCTGCCTTATCTCCATATTTCAAACTTTTTGTAAATTCGGATTTAAAAACATATTTATTGGTTTTATAATCAGTTTCTGAGTTCATTTTTGTCAAAAGTTCACGAATGCCTTCTTTTACTTCCGGAGTGACAAAGCGTCTTGTTTTTCCCTGAAAACTCGTTGATTGAATATTATGTACCTGCATATTTACTCCTTTTTAGTATCCGTTAGCTATAAATTCACGATTCCTAAATTTTGCTCCCAGCGAATGAGCAATATTTTCACATTCTTTAACATCTATATTGTGAATATCATCAAAACCTGTGACAATACTCATGGAAACATCAATACCTGCCGATTTGTAAGCTTTTACAAAATCTTTAACAGAATTATACGCATTCTCAATTTTGGGTTTGCAAATATCATTGTATTCTTTTTCTGTAGAAGCATTTAAACTGACCGAAACCGAATCTATTAAACCCTTAAATTCTTCTGCAGTATTTACTTTATAAATTTGATTTGCGTGTCCGTTTGTATTCACACGAATTTTTATGTATGGAAAATTTTTTCTTAGATATAAGCAAAAATCTTTCATCATATCTTTTTTAAGAAACGGCTCTCCGTATCCGCAAAAAACAACTTCTTTTGCAGATGATTTATACTTGTCAAATTGAGCTATAATATCATTTAGATTATAGCTATCGTCATGCCACATCTCTTTGCCGCATACATCATCCTTTTGTGTCCTTAAACAAAAAACACAATCATTTGTACAAGCATTTGTTAAATTTATATATACTGTTTGCGGATTTTCTTCTTTGTTAATTGAATAAACAAGTGTATACATTTTCATACCCTTTTTTATGATTATACCCCAAATAAACTGTTTGAAAAAATATATATTTTTTTATTTTCAATTATTACGATTTGTAACTTGTACCTTGAATTCTTTATGTTTGATGTAAAATATATAAGTGCATATGTCAATATCGGGAGAAGGTGAAATATGACATTTGCCGAATATAAGTAAAGGGCGGTTTTAACCGATAGTATAAAGATATGACAATACAAGAATGGTTTGATAAAAGAAAAGAAGCTCAAATTGAACGCAGAGCTAAAGAAATTAAGGGATTAGACAGCGACACACCAGAGCTATGGACAAAATGTGTTCACTGTGAAACTCAACTTCTAAAATCTGAGATAGAAGAAAATATGATGGTTTGTCCGCATTGTGACTATCATTATAAAGTTAGTGCAAGAACCAGAATAAAACAACTTTGCGATGAGAATTCATTTAATGAATTATTCCAAAATATTCTTCCTACAAACCCTTTGGATTTTGTAGATACAGAATCATATTCAGACAGGCTCAAAAAAGCAAAAGATAAATCCGGACTTAACGAAGCTGTTATAACAGGAATAGGTGAAATAAAAGGGCATCGTATCGCTTTAGCTGTAATGGATTTTGATTTTATGGGCGGTTCAATGGGAAGTGTAGTCGGGGAAAAAGTGACAAGAATTATGGAAAAAGCTATTGAACTAAAAATTCCTGTTCTCGCTGTCACATCTTCCGGAGGAGCTCGCATGCAGGAGAGCGCTCTCAGTCTTATGCAAATGGCAAAGACTTCTTGCGCCGCAGGAAAACTTGATGAAGCCGGAATTTTGTATATCAATCTTCTTACAGAACCGACTTTTGGAGGAATTACAGCAAGCTTTGGAACGTTGGGCGATATTATTATTGCCGAACAAGGTGCAAGAATAGGTTTTGCCGGCAGGCGCGTAATTGAACAAACAATAAGACAAAAACTTCCCGACGATTTTCAAACGGCTGAGTATCTTTTAAAATGCGGTCAGGTAGATATTGTTTCAAAAAGAAAAAATTTAAGAAAAACTATCGCTAATATATTAGAAATGCACGGAGTATAATTATATGGCAACAGTAATGGATTTTGAAAAACCAATCATTGATATACAAAACAAAATAGATGAACTTAAAAAATTAAGCGAAGATTCAGGTTTGGATTTGGAAGAGCAAATACAATCCTTTGAACAACAGGCTGAAAATAAAAAAAAGGAGTTATATTCAACATTGAAACCTTCACAAAAACTACAAATTGCAAGACATTCAGAAAGACCTAAATTTTTAGACTATGTTAATCTCATGTGTGAAGATTTTATTGAACTTCACGGTGACAGAGAGGGAATGGATGACAGGGCCATAATAGGCGGACTTGCTAAATTTTCCGGTAAACCTGTTATGATAATAGGAATTCAAAAAGGGAAAAGTACAAAAGAAAATTTGGAATACAACTTCGGAATGCCGCAGCCTCAAGGATACAGAAAAGCATTAAGATTATTCAAACACGCAAATAAATTTAACATGCCTATAATCACTCTTATTGATACACCCGGCGCGTATCCTGGAATAAAAGCCGAAGAAACCGGACAAGGCGCTGCGATTGCGATGAATTTAAGGGAAATGTCAAAGTTAAATGTCCCTGTTATTTCGGTTATTACCGGAGAAGGATGCAGCGGGGGAGCATTGGGACTTGCGGTATCAAATAGCGTAATGATGCTTGAACACGCATATTATACGGTTATATCTCCGGAAGGCTGCGCGTCTATACTATGGCGCGATGCAGCAATGTATGCAGAAGCTGCAGAAGCACTGAAAATAACTTCTCAAGACTTACTCAAACTCGGTATTATAGACGAAGAAATCCCCGAACCTTTGGGCGGAGCACATAATGATTATAACGAAACGGCATCTTCAATGAAAAAAGCTATCAAAAAAGAGCTTGATAAACTTTGTAAAATGTCATCAGAAGAACTTCGCAAACAAAGATATGATAAATTCCGCAAAATGGGTAAATTCATTTTGTCAGAATAACAAACTGTCAAAAATTAAGCTCCTTTCGGAAGAGAAACAAAAGGAGCAAGGCTAATTATTATGAAGAAAAGATTTTGGTTTTTAAGAATGTAAGCCGAACACATACACAATGCCTAATCATTTTTTACTCTGCCGAAACCGACAATATCACTCGTTGCCTTCGACTTACACTTTAATTATACCATTTACCCCGTTCTTTCTTAATCTTCTGCGGAAGTAGCTCTAAAGGATTATTTATTTTATATATATTTTTTATTTATATATACTAAAGAATTATAGGATGGTGTTGTAAGAAAGCGTACGTTTTGCACCCGCGAATAATTTCAGAGTTTAAGTGTTTATAAATCTGAAAAATTCTTTTATAAACCCTTTAAACCCGTTAGTCCAAAGCTTTGCCGTCCCCTTATAATAGCTTTCGTAATCCGCAATAATGTTTTTGGGGAGTTCACGACCTGCACACAGAGTTTCCGCGATAAATTCCAAATAATCGTTTTGTTCTTCTCTGTATTCTATATCGCCATAGCGAATATCTTCGTCTGCCTCGTAGTGCACAAGGGCGTGGTATGCGCATTCAATATTTTTGTCCCTTGTATCGGGAAAAAGTTTAATAGCTTCACGCACACTGCGTCTTTCGGTTAAAACCGAATAAACAAGCCTTCCTACAAATTTTCTGTTATTTAAATCTTCCATTCTTTTTAGTACGGATCAACAATTTTTATATCAAAATTCAATTTTTGAGGACCTAAATATCCTTCGTAATTTTGTTTTGGACCTTCTGACAAATCAATTGTTCCGGTTTTATTTTGAGATTGCGATTCAATATATTCTGCAAACCTTCGCTTTGATTTAACCATATTTGATGTTTTAGATTGAACCGTACAAGCAGAACAAATCATACTAATGAATGCTAACATTAACAAGAAGGCAGAAAACTTTTTCATTTTTTTAGACCTCATATATATTTTAACACATTTATTATGCTTTTAGAATACTTTTTAGGCCGTATATTTTTAGTTTCCGAAGGACCGACTTTTGACTGCTAAATGGGTTGATACTTCAAGAAGAAAGGGGCTCTTCGCCCCTTTCCATTCTTTGATGAACATATACGCAGCATTTTTAACTGCTATTTATATTATTACTTATTTTTTCATTTTTTCAAGTGGTAAGATATTAAAATTTATAAATTCTTATGTAAATCTTTGTAACAAAAATTACAATTTACTAGCAAAAAAAATTATATTTACGTTTTATACTAATTGGATAGTTGATACACAAAAAATATGATATAATTAAATACATAAACAGCGAGGTAGTTACATGAGTGAAATAAATGGTCCAAAATTTAGTGTTAATCAAGTAAATTTTAGCAGCATTCAAAAACAAACCCCTGATGTGCTGCAAGGATTAACCGAAGAAGAAGAGATGCCTAAATTTAAAGATTTTTCAGACCCTAAAGCAGAAGCGCTTGGTCGTTCTATGCTTGTAAAAGATGTTGATAATGTTAACAACGACTTAAAAACATTATTAAACAACCCTCAAATTGCAGAAAATTCGGATAAGATGTTTGAAGTAGCGTATAATTCCGCAATAGATTCCGGACTTTCAAATCCGTACGAAATAGCTTCTGATTTTTCAACAGGAAAAGTTTAACAAATATAGTATAAATTCCTATTTCTTCCTTAATAGTTTACTATAAAAACAAATTCTGCCTGTTTTTATTTTAACGTATTTAATATTTAACATAAAGAATAAATTATGTTATTATATCAAAAAGAGGAGAGGAATTTATGGAAGAAAATAATAAACCGGTTGTTCACTTAATCTCTAAGCCTGAGAATATGTTGAAAACAATTTATACGGCAGCAAGAACATGTTACAGTGCTGATATGCCGATTAACATATATAACGGTGCTGATGACGAAGAAAAAATGCTTAAGTTAATTGAGCGTGTAGTCGGCTCCGGCCATTATTCTGTTATAGAGCACGTACAGGTAACATTTGCCATATCTAATGTTTCAAGAGCTTGCACTCACCAACTTGTACGCCATCGCCATATGTCTTTTTCTCAAAAATCTCAGCGCTACGTTAAGGAAAAAGGTCAATTTGATTACCTTATTCCGGTGACAATAGAACAAAACGAAGAATTAAAACGAAAATTTACCGAATTTATGGGTAAAATTTCTGATTTTTATACGGAATTAACAGAAGCCGGAATTCCGGCGGAGGACGCTCGTGCAGTGCTTCCGAATGCCGCTTCCACATCAATTGTTGCGAGTTTAAATCTTAGAGAGATGATACATATTGCTAATTTAAGACTTTGTTCACGTGCTCAAACAGAGATAAGAACGATGGTTAAGCTTATGTGTGACGAGCTTATTAAATCTGAAGCATGGTTAAAACCATATCTTGTTCCTAAGTGTGAACGTCTTGGTTTTTGTGATGAGGATAAATCTTGCGGAAGGAAGCCGAAGCTGGAATTATGAAAAAACTCGGTACGACATTAATTTTAATATTTTTATTTTTATTGGCATTTTATTTTGTAATACTAAAACCTGAAAAGTACGAAGATGTTGACATTTTTGATGATATACTTTCGCGCGGACATATAAGAGTAGGAATAAATACAGAGTCTAAACCGTTTGGATTTATTGATGAAAATGGCAATGTATCCGGATATGATGCTGATTTAGCAAGATACATAGCCCAATATTTGGTACACAGTCCCGAGAATGTTAAATTTATTCCGGTAACGCCTGCAAACAGGCTGCTAAAAGCTTCTACAGGTGAAGTTGATATGATAATTGCAACAATGACAATTACCCCTCAAAGATTGGAAATTATAGATTTTTCCATTCCGTATGATTCTGCCGGACAAGCTCTTTTAGTTAAATCTAACAGCAAAATATCTTCTGTTGGGGACTTATCCGGTGAAAATGTAGGAGTCATTTGGGGAACTACTGCAGAGAAAAACTTGCTTAATTTAGTCCCGAATGCAAATATAATAGGTTTCAAATCATACAATGCAGCATATAAGGCATTAAAAGACGGGCATATCAATGCAATCACTTCTGACGATACACTCTTAAGCCGATTTGCCATTGATGACAAAAATGTAAAACTTTTGCCCAAAAGGTATTCAAGAGAGCCTTACGGAATAGGATTTCGCAAGGGAAAAGGTTCTAAAAAATTAAAGCAAGCTCTTGATTTTGCAATAACTGATATGAAACAAAAAAATGTAATTGTAAGATTAAGAAAAAAGTGGTGTGAATAATTTATTTAGTTCAAAATCAGATAACCTGCGTTTAGATATGTTGCAAAAATTATCCATAAAAAATAAGGAATAAGTATTAATCCGGAAATTTTTGATACCGAATAAAATTTTCTTATGGTAAAAAATACAAAAATATCAAGCAAAATAATAATAACTAACGCAAACCCCATACTTTTTAAACCGAAAAATACAGGTGACCATATTAGATTTAGTACCAGTTGAATTCCGAAATAAATATATCCCGATATTTTGTTATTATGAGGTTTTGAGATATAAATAATTAACGCAATAATAATTGTTGTATACAAAAAAGCCCAAGCCGGCGCAAATAAAGAATTTGGCGGAGCAAATGCCGGTTTTATTAAATTATTGTACCAAGCTGAATTAAACATATTTATATAATAAAACATGTGTATGTTAATACAATTACCCAATCAGATATTATTATTGATTTTTAGGAACATTAATAGTAAAATATAATGGTGTGTATAACATTTTAATTGGAGTACATTAGTATGAAGAAGGAATTAAGAAACAGCGGTATTTTGGCTCATATTGAAAACAAAACCGCAGATTATGAAAATCGTATTGCATTAGGTATCAGAGGTAAGTATGGTTGGAAAGAGTTCACTTATAAAGGACTGGGATTGTTTTCAAGAAAAATTGCCAGATATCTTATAGAAGATTTGGAAATAAAAAAAGGTGAAGGAGTTGCAATTTTATCAGAATCCAAACCGGAATACGGAGCTTGCGTTTTTGCATCAACACTTACCGGTTGTGTCACTATTCCTTTGGATATTAAATTGTCAGAATACGAATTAACAAATATTTTATCAGATTGCCTTCCGAGTGTAATGTTTGTATCTCAACATTATCTTGATATGGCTTTAAAACTCCAAAAATCAATAGACTCAATAAAACACATAATTTTAATTGACGAGATTTTTTATAATTCTGAAGTGAAGAGTATATACGCGCTTCCTGAAGAATATAATGCAAAATGGCGTCAAAGAAGTTCTAAGTCTACTGCGCTTATTATTTATACGTCAGGAACAACGGGTGCTCCTAAAGGAGTTGAAATTTCATTTAAAAACGTGAATGCTCAATTGGAATGTTTAACAGATCCTATAAATGAAATTCTTCCGAACGGCGAAAAAATTACAATGCTTTCAATCCTTCCGATGAATCATTTGTTTGAAATGACAGTCGGATTTTCGGTATTTTTAAATTTTGGACATACAATCTATTACACAACAAGCCTTAAACCTAAGGATATAACTGATGTAATGAAAGAAAAGAAAGTGGAATTTATGCTTGCGGTTCCTGCTTTCTTAAAATTATTAAAAGCCGGTATTGAAAAAGAAATTAAAAGCCAGCCTGCATATGCACAGTATTTATTCAAGTTTATGTATCATATAGCAAAATTTATACCGTCATATAAAATTAAAAGATTTTTATTCAAAAAAATTCATACAAACTTCGGCGGAAAATTCTTTGGTTGTATAGCAGGTGGTGCTCCGCTTGATTTGGATGTCGGTGAATTCTTTGAAAGACTTGGTATTATGGTTTATCAAGGGTACGGATTATCTGAAACGAGTCCGGTTGTTTGTGTAAATACCGATAAACGCTATGATATGGCTT
>CAJOPY010000101.1 GCA_905236505.1 Candidatus Gastranaerophilales bacterium | reverse complement strand
ATAATAACTATCGAATTATCAGAATACAGATTGCTTGACAATGTATATTGATTTGGTAGTATAGATATTGTCAGATAAGCCCCCATCGTCTAGAGGCCTAGGACAACACCCTTTCACGGTGTAGACAGCGATTCGAATTCGCTTGGGGGTACCATTTAATAAATACGAGGGTTTCAGCCCTCTTTTTTAGTGCAAATTATCATTTTAATACTGCTTTATACTAATAACACACAAAGAGCACAGTTACTAAATTTATATTTACCATTAGTCGATTTTATATTATAATACGAATGTAAAATAAAAGGAGAGCGTTATGGTTCAACAATTTAACAATATGCCTCAAGGCCCGCAAAAAACAAGAATGGCAGTAATACTTTTTCTAAAAGGTTCAGCAACGCCGGTTGTTATGTATTTTGACAATCCGCAAGCAGTTTATGCAGAGCTTAAACAGCTTATGAAAAGTCCAACTCCGGTTCTTGTCGAAAAAGAACCTATGGGACCGATTAAAAAACTTTGTTTTATCTCCACTCAAATCGCAGGGCTTGTTTTACAGGAAGAACCTTATGTCTAAGAAGTAAATAGGTAGGGGTAATCAGATAAAGTGTTAAATAAATATAAAGTCAGCATTGAAGACATTGAACAAGACGGAATTTTAGAATTTGATTTTGATGATGATATTAAAGAGCTGGAAAATTGTCATATAACAGCTGGGCTTGAATTCCGTTCAATGGGTGATTTTATCGAAGCAAGAGGAAATGTTCAGGGCAAAATTACATTAGAATGTGATAGATGTTTGAATAAATATACACACAATTTAGACTTTGATATCAATGAAACTTTTGCAAAAAGTTCTTTGATGGATGAATACGGTTCTGAGCTAGAACTCACAGATGGTCAATTCATTACGGATTTAAACGGTGCAAAAGAAATTGATGTTTATGACCTTTTGTATCAATCCGTAATATTATCTTTACCAAATAAAAAGGTTTGTGGTATAAATTGTAATGAGGGATTATTTGTATCCGAAGATGATATAAAAACCCATGATACAAGAATGGATGTTTTCAAAAATATCCAAATAAAGGGAAATAATTAACCCGAACATATAAGTAGTACAAAAGAAAGGTCAAAAAAATGGCAGTACCAAAGAAAAGAACAGGGCATAGCGCTCAAGGAAAAAGAAGATCAAATTGGAAAGCAACAAAACCGACATTAACAAAATGTCCAAATTGCGGTCAGGCAGTTCTTGCTCACACAGTATGTACAGCTTGCGGAACTTATAAAGGAAAACCTGTAAGATTGAAAGATCAAGCTGCAGCTCAGGCAGAAGAAGTTAAAGAAACTAAAAAGGCTAAAAAGTCAACAAAAAAAGCTAAAGCAGAAGCTCCTGTTGAAGAAGTAAAAGCTGAAGTTGTTGAGGAAAAAGCCGTAGAAGCTGCAGAAGAAGTTAAGGCTGAAGAAAAAACTGAAGAAGTTAAAGAAGAAACAACTGAAGAAAAAGCAGAATAATAAGTAAAATGGATTGAAAATGGGAAATAATAAAATTTTCCATTTTCCAATTTCCATTTAATAAAGGGGAAAGAGTATAATGACAAGAATAGCTATCGATGCAATGGGAGGAGATCACGCACCTTTTGAAATTGTTGCCGGGGCAGTTTGGGCAGCAGCGGAGTATGGTGTAGCACTTGAATTGGTCGGAAAACAAGATCTTATAGAAGATTGTTTAGAAAAAATTCAAAAAGATGGTTTTATGTCACCTTGCGGAAAAATTGGTAAAAATAAAAGAATACGAGTTGATGTAAAATCTCTTGATATTAGGATTACTCATGCTTCTGAAATTATTGAAATGGGAGAAGCTCCCGGGCAAGCTATTCGAAAAAAGAAAAATTCGTCTATTGTTTTAACAGTAAATTCTGTTGCGACAGGAAGTTCTGAAGCTTTAGTTGCAGCGGGTTCGACTGGTGCTGCTATGGCAGCAAGTTTGTTCGGGCTCGGTAGAATTCCT
>CAJOPY010000100.1 GCA_905236505.1 Candidatus Gastranaerophilales bacterium | reverse complement strand
TATTAAAAAATAAAATTCATGCCATATTTGTTATCACAGGCATATTGATTTCTTTACCAACTTGGTTGATATTTTTCTTTTTCTTATTTTACTACTTGATAGATGAATTTTTTTAATAGTTACATGTGTTTTTTACAAACGATTCTGCATAAAAACCGGTTTTCGGATTTTCATATGTTCTTATCTTTTGCCAATTTAAAGGTCTTGGAGCATCTTTATGATCATTCACATGATATGATAATTGTTCCAATTCTTTTATAAACTCTTTTGAATATTGCATTTTTACCTCCTTTGTTTTAAAACTTGGATGTTTTTTTATTTTTCTTGCTTATCTGTCATTGTATTCTTCCTTTCTTTTAAAATATGTTATAATTCTTCTATGAGCACAAAGGGTTATTTCAGTAATTTACAAAACCGCTACAGTGCTAATTTTGTAGCACTTATTAGTTTTCTTTCATTAATGCTGTCGTTAAGCATTGATATTTCACATTCTGTTGAAAGATATCTTCGTTTGGGAGAAAGTTTTACGAATCCGTCTTTCTTTTCAGGGCAATACATTTTAAGCACCGCTTTTCTTGGATGTATTGTTTTATTCGTAATCTTTCCTTTATCTGTTCTCTTTTTTTTATTGCTAAAAACAGAAAAAAAAATTCACGCTATTATTTACGGAATGTCTGTTTTTATTCTTTGTATTTCTTTTTTTATTATTTTTATACGCTATTTTAACTTAATTAATGAACCTAATAGTTGGATTAATTTTTTGTTTTTTTATTTTCACTTTTACAAGTTTTTGTTACCTATTTTTATTGCTATACCTGTTTTGTGCTTTGTTGATTCTAAAAAAAATATCTTAGTTTCTAACTTTGATTTTGTAAATAATGAACTATATATAGTTTTGGTTTATATTTTTTTCTTCTACTTTTGGCTGCAATATATACCTTTTGTAATTGGTTTATTAACATTTATCGGTTTATAATATAATCCTAATTCATTCCATGCTTAGCTCCGCATTTGCGAACATAGCCACCAACCTTAACGCCGTCAGAGCGAGTATAACCGCTTACTTGGTATGAGCCGACACAAGGGGTTGTTTCAGTTATTTGACGAAAAATTTTTATGTATTAGTTTAAGAAATTAAATCTTTCACATCATATCCTGCAAATTTTTTCATATAACTTTCTGCAGATGTTCCGAATGCATCTTTTTCAACTACACTGCCGTTTGATTTAAGATATTTTGAAACAGAACCGGCACCTTTTAAATGGGCCGCAGCAAGCAGTCCTGAGGGTGTAATTGTGTATCCTTTAATAATTTTTCCGACATATTTATCAGCTCCGACAGCCTTTAAGTACCTCCATTGGCGTTTCATAAAAATAATTTGTGCATTTTCTTGTGCTTGCGGGCTGTTCAAAAAATCACTTAGTGAATTTACACCGTCTTTTCCTGTAAAAACTCCTTTCCAATCATTATTATATATTGTAACCGCTCCTTTTCCCCCCTTTTTGTAATATCCTGCATCAATAAGTGCGGCTTCGCCCATTTGGTACTTTCCGGCATAACCGTAACAATTCACTATATTATACCTTCCGCCGGATTCTCTTGCACCCAAATCATTTAAAAAATCTTGTAATGTTTTCATTTTATCCTCCAAACTTACACTTTATCATCTGTTATAAACTCTTTTATATTGTCTTTGTCATACTGTTTTTTTATTATTTGCTTTTTTTCACGAACTTTTTTCCCGTTCTTTTCAATAATTTTATATTCTTCCGGAAATTTTTCTTTTAACATTTGTGCTTCGTTATCCGGAAGCAAAAATTCATGTCCTGTTTCTATAAATTTAATTTTGTACATATTTTTCCTCCTGTTTTATATACTAATATACCTGCCTGCGCCTATAGTATCCGCTGACTATTGTTCCGTCACCACGCTCATAATCTTTTACATATATATATTCACCTATTAACGTTTTTGCTATCATCTCAGCTTTTGACGGCATTTGCAGGATAAAATGAGTGCATAATTAATAAATATGCTTGCATAAAAGCATGTTTGAAAGCATCTGCTTCATTATTATGCGTTGCTTCTTTGCCGGTTCCCATTTTAAAACCATATTTTTTTTGGAATTTATATGTTTGACTTAACACTTTTTCATTCACTTTTTGTCTATTATAAATATTAAAATTATCTTCCATAATATCTTTTACCGCCATATTGAATTTCCTTTCTTTTTTTTTTAACATTTTTATATGAAAATTTATAAAACCAACGAATACCAGCCTTTAAATATATTTAATTATTTTATTCTTTCTTTTCAATTTATACATACAGTAACATTATTATTTCAAACTAAAAGCCTAAAATACACAGCAATCGGATTGGTCTTTAACTCATTAGAAAGTTATCCGTGTATATTAGTTTTAGGATTCCTTCTTTTGCTTAATCACGTAACAACAAAAAAAGAAAATTTAAAAAATAATAAAATACAAAAACTTATTACTTTTTTCGCTTGTTTTACATATTTAGCAATGTTAATATCATTTGTAACAGTGATAATTTTTGTAATATACATCGCTCACGGACTGGATTTACAATAATATTAAACAGTTCGCAGCACCTAGTTTGACTTTTAGTTGGTTCGTTTAATGCATCAGCCTGACAATCTTCAGCTTTTCCTTTACTATTCAATTCTAAGCCATATTTTTCAGTTGCTTTTGTTGTAATATCAACCATTTTTTTGTAAACATTTGTTCTGGTATACCAACTATTTTTTCAAAATGTTTTTTTCAGTCATAAATTTCTCCTTTCATTTATTTATTTCATAACACTTTTATGACATAATACGTATATGAAATACAAAAATATTCAACGTATTTACTTAACAACAACTCTTTATTCATGTATTACAATTTTTTGTATTATTGTTGCCTTAACATCCATTTTTATACTTAATTTTATAGATTTAGATAAACTGACATATAATTTAAAAAACAATATTATGCCGATTTGGTCTTGCATATTCATTTATTTCTACTATCAACATATTATTTTACCCATTACAATAATCGCTTTCTTTACAGAAAAATTTTTATTCAATAAATATATCCCCCAAAAAGCAACAATAGATCATATGAATTGGTTGATAAGATACCAATTTCACATTTGCGTTACAAGCATTTTTATTGCTGCATTAACTAATCTTTGGTTAGTACAAATTCTCAAATAAAACCACTATTATTGTTCTGGTCTGCATAAAAAATAAACCAATAAACCGACTTGTAACTATGATATCCGGTAGCTTTTGTTCTTCCGAAATGTATTAATATATAATATCATTCACTGTAACACCAAATGCATTTGCTATTTTTTGCATAACATAAATGCTTGGATTGGCCAGTTCATTTTCCAATTTATAAATATAAGCTTGTGTTAAATTAGTTTTGTCCGCCAAACATTCTTGAGATATATGATCTCTTGCTCTTAGCATGCGAATTTTTTCAGCTATATTTTTTCTTAGTTGTTTTTCTTGCTCTTCCATTGAGTTTATTATAAACAACTTGTAATTATAATATTATATATTATAATTATTAATTATAAAACGATAGTTAGTTATATGATAAAATTACTGATTTATATTTTTAAATTTATTTTGAATATAATAAAACACATATTTTTGTTTTATTTATATTGTTCATCTCCTGAAAAATACAATGGTATTTCATATGAAGAATGGCTGAAAAAATAAAATTTTTATTGTCATATTAAATTTCCTTTCATTTTTAACTCTTCTAAAATTTGATTGGTGTTTTTCATTATTTGTCCTTTCTTATGTTATTATATGATTATGAATTTTAGAAATTTAATATTTTTGAATATTATTGCTTTTTTAGGAATTCTGGTGTTTGTTGCTTGCTTTATAGAATTTTTACCAACAAAAATATATCCGCATTTGTCATTAATCAATTTTGGTTATGTATTAACATATATATATTTATTAATAATATTCTCATTTATAATACTTATAATAGAAGTTATTTTAAATATTTGTTTATCGTTAAAATATACACAATCTGCCATCTTTAAATATTCTTTAGTACATAATATCTTTTTAATATTGGGTTTACTATTTAGTTTTTTATTTTTTATAGCAAATTCCTATATGATAAAGATATTTACTTAAAAGTTTTCTATTATCCGTAATCACGGATTACACTTATACAAAAAATAAATGACATTTTAACCAATTATTTTTCCCTTAATTTATTATGAATTTTAGACAATTTAATCTTTTTACTATGGAGCATAAAATATCCTATTTTTGAGAATATTAACTAAAATATTGCATAGGTGCGGCAAAATTGCCGCACCTATGCTTTTAATATGTATTAAACTACCGGTCTTACACCTGCCCATTTTGCAATCGCAAAAATAGTTCCCGTAAAACCTGTTGCAAAATCTAAATCAATTGACTCATCTGCTTTCTGGAAGCGAGATAAATCTTGAAGTTGAATTGCAGAAACACCTTTCGGGAGTTCAATACTTAAATCGCCAAGCATTGAATTAGGATAAGCATCTCCTGCTTTTACAGTTAAAGCTGAAGCTGCATTTCCGGTATTATCTATTATTATAAATAATGAATTATTTTTATTAGAAAATGCATCTTTGATTGTTATGCCGTTTGCCACAGTAACTGTTTTCTTTGTTATTCCTATATTTGCAACTGATTCGGTATGATCTAATACCGGATATTGTACATCTATACTATCTCTTGTCATATTATTTCCTTTCTTTTTTGTTGTATAAAAACCCTTCAAATAAGTAGGGACATCGTTTGTAATTTTTGGATATTATTCATACGGTAACTCATTTTTGCCGCTAGCTTAAAGCTATAGAAGCAGAAACTTTTGCCGTTCCTAAGAAGTCAGCACGCGGTGCACCTACACCATACAAACCGTAACCTTTATAACAAGTGTTAAAGTTCTTTTCCGGTGTGTAAAAAGTTGTATTTAGATTTGAAGAAATTCCGCCTGCTAATGTTTTACCCTTAACTCCGAATAAAGGATAGAATACACCTTCTTCCGGTGAAGCAACATTATTAGAAACAAGAATTTCCCAGCCGCAAAGATGACCGATATAACCTTTTCTTGTTTCTTCAGCGCCTTTTTCAGTATATTTAAGGTCATCTAATTTACCCAAATAAAATTGGTATTCAGGAGGAATAACACAAACCATATTTCCGTCCATCCAGTTTGTATGGCCTTTGCCGTCACCTCGTTGGAATTTTGCCTGCATATAAGCAAAGATATCTTTTGCATTGCTTGCACTAAGTACAATTGCAGAACCGTTGTTATCCAAATAGTGTCCTGCTCTCGTATACAAGTTTGCATAAGCTGCGTCTACAGTTGCCGCAAATTGTTTTATTGCATCGTTTGTGTAATCTTTTGCAAGTTCAACCTGCGCTTTAGAGTTGCTGTTTGATTCTTCCAACATTTTTTCTTCCATTTCAGAAAGCTCAAAGTGGAAAGCCTTACCTCTGTCCAATTTAACTTTGCAAGTTGAAATTGTCGCAGCTTCTGCATTAGGTAAATCACCTCCGTCATAATCAAATAAAGTAACCATACCCGGCATTGTTATATTTACTTCATCGCCTTTTTTTACTTTATCTTTAAATTCGGAATGAGCAAGCTTACCGATTACTAACTCATTATAAAAGTGCTTTTCAAATGCTTTGTTAAAAGCATCTACAATCATTTGTTTTGTTGTTGTCATAATTTTTCCTTTCTTTTTTTTTGTGATACCAAACAACCTATCTTTAAGAGATGATTTTGTGAAAAAATCTCAAAATAGTCATTTTGAGTTTTTTTTGCACCCACAGACAGGTATAATCTGTGGTTTTTTTGCAGAGAATAAATTAAACGCTTAGTTCAATCAAAAATCTCTCGCTTAAATCAATTCATCAAGAAGAGCGTCCAATTCTTTCGGGCTCATATCTTTAATACACTTGTTTGTTACAACCTTAGTTTGGGTATTATTTTTATCAAATTTTACACCGCCAAGCGCTTGAGTTGTTTCCGCTTGCGCTGACTTTGCTTTATCATGCGCATAAATTCTTGATGAAACATACCCTTCCAAAAGATTAACAAACAAATCAGCGTCCAAATTATCTCCAAGTGCCAAGTATGCCTGAGAATACATTTCACGAAACGAAGGATCCTCAAAATACGTGCTGTACTTTTGAGAGGTTTCTCTAAGCGTTTTTTCGGAATATGATATTTTGTCTAGAGTATCCCACGCTTGCTTAACTTGCCCCATCAAAGCAGAACGTTTTCTTAAATCCCCAAGTTCAGCAGATTGGGTGCCTTGAAGCCGTTGAAGTTCCTGATAAGCCTTAGTTAAATCTTCTGCCGACTTAAACTTACCTAAAATTAAAGAAGGGTCACCGGATTGTCCCTCTTTTTCATTTGGTTGAAGAGTTTCATTCTGATTACTTGAGTTTTCGGAACTTTGTTCCGGCTCTTGAATAGACTCAGCAAAACTCTGTTCTTGTAATTGATTTTCTTCCATAATTTTTCCTTTCTTGGTTTTACCCATTTTTTGTATATTTAAATAAGAGAAGTTTGCAAAAACTTTCAAAATCGGACGCTCATTGAAATTGAAAGATTTACAGCAAAAATGTACCAAAGCATTTTGCTCTGATAAAATTGCCTCCCGCAATACAACTCTCTAACTCGCCTAAAAAAACATCATAAAAAAGGGTTAAAATTCTCTTCAACCCTCATAAAAAAAATATTTTTTTATAAATTAAAAAATCCGGATTATAATTTACCGCTGATTAATAAATAATTATTTTAACCACCCGTTTTCTTTTACATAATTTCTTGCCCATTCAAATACCGATTTTCCGGAAAATCCTCGCCTATCAGCGTGCAAAGTAATTGTCTTTTCTTTGTTATACATATAAGTTGCAACTGACTTATTATATGGAACAAAATACGGATATCCTATTTGCACATTCATAAACTCTTTTCCGTCCTTATAAAAAGTTCCGTACAACTCTTTGCCTAAAGCATTTTTATAATTTTTCTCCGTTAAAACACCACTTTCATATATCTGTGTTTCAATTTTATCAAATCCGATTGTGCCTATATTGGATTTTATTTTTCCGGTAAATTTTTCTCCTGTATGTTTATTTACAAGTAAATTATTTCTGAATTCAAGTCCTTTTTTAGCTATATTTTTACTAAAATTGCCCTTAGTAATTAATCCTGAAATAGCTATTGTCATTGTTGTTACTCCTATTCCAGCTGCCGTAATTGCCGCAGCATTCTTTTTAGATAATTTTTCATCCTTTTTTTGAAAATTTGTTAATACAGAATTTGTTGGTAAGATACTATATGCAGGTATATTCATTTAATACCCCTTTCTTAAAATTAAATTATTTCTTTTATCTAAGTTTTTTGTAATATTTGCATTTATTTCTGCAAGAGAATCCGCAAGTTTTGACCAAAGCGAAGGTTTTGGAACTTTTTCACGCACAGCCTCCAAGACAGGAGAAACTTCTTTTGATTCAATTTTCTTTAAATAAATTCCCATCTCTTCTGCAACATCATTTGCTTTTTCTTTTTCTCCGTTCCAAACTTGCTGAGTAAAATAATCCAAATATGATTGAGGAGTAGAATATCTGTAACTCCATTTTCTGCTAAAAATACTTTCGTAATCCAAATCTTTTTTACTACCTGTATAAATATCACTTGAGCCCAAATTTTTGCAAACATCTTTTGTTATTCTTTCTGCCATAAACTCATTCATATTGGTAGCAGAATATCTTCCAAGCTTAAATTTTGTTATAAAACGTCCTACGGCTGTCGGAATTCTCGTATTTCTTAAATCATTCATTATATACCCATTTCCTTTTTCGTATAAATGCTTAAAATGAGCGCTGTGGGCATATTCATGCACAAATGTTTGTAAATAATGTCCGGTTGGATGCCACCATAAGATTTTTTCTGTTATCTCGTTAAATTTTAATTTATTATGTGTTTTAAAACATTTAACATCTGAATTAAAAAAGACTCCGTTTTCACTTCCATACCCGCTATAATGCATACCTAACACACTATCGTCTTCATTGAAAAATTTTCTGAAAGATAAAAATTTTGCTTCATCGGGTAAACTTCGCCTGCCGAAAAGATCATCAAAAAGTTTGGTTGTAGTTTCAACACATTCCGCAACGAAACCACTTGTTCCGAAATTGCTTTCTATTCCGTATTTCTTTTTTAAACTTCGTTCAACCATTACAGCTTTAATAAGATTTTTAAAAACCGGATTTTTAGTCTGTTGCGATGTGACAGAATTTTGCTTCTTTGTTTCCTTTATTTGATTCAAACCGGAATTAACTGATAATACTTGCATAACACACACCTCTTAGTAATGACAATTTTAATAAACAATTATTTTGTTGTCAACATGTTATTTTGCTTAGTATTGTTCATTTTTGAAAGTTTATCTAAAATTTCTACACAAATACATTTTGACTATATATGAATAAATCATACATTTTTACAAAAAAATTAACCCCTCTTTTAACAGAGGAGTTAATTTTTTATTAAAATTTTTTCTATGCTTTTGGTTTAACACCGCTTAATTTTTGAATTAGTTTGTCAAAATAATTAAAAACCTGAGTTCCTAAGTTTTTTTCCATGCTGACAGTACCAAAATCTCCTCCGGAATACATAAGCCTTTGAGGATTTTTCAGGTTATATGTTTTCACATCAGCAACATGAGTACCTTTTGGTATTTTTAATCCGTTTACTAAATTATAATCTATAACATCGCTTTTATAAGGTATTTTTCTTCCGACTTTTAATAATGGTGCAAGACCGCTCCAATCATAATTTGAATATTCAACAACTTGACCGTTTACAACATCAGAATTTATATATTCTACTTTTGCATCTGCTCTGTTTAATGGATCAACACCCTTTTCACCGTTCTTTCTGATAAATTCTGTTTTGAAAGATTCCCAATTCCCGGTTCCGGCATTTTGACGCTCAAAATATCTGTAAATATTTTCATAACCTTCCCTTTTGCTTGATTTTGTACCACGAACCGATTTAAAAGTATCACCTGTTATAAAGTTTTTTGCTTCTGTTGTTGTAACTTTCATTCCGGCCAATGGTCCTGTCTTATTATGGCTATAATTTGTTGTTCTTGTAACTTGCTTAAACAATTTTCCGTCTTTTACAGATGATAATACTCTATTCCTGCCGACTAATGCTTCATATACTTGTACTCCGCTCTTTTTACCCGTTCCTATAAGTTTTCCGTAATTTGGGTGAAAATGTTCTAATCCCATCGCTGCCACGTTAAATAAATTTGCCATCTCTAAATTCCTTTCCTTTATCTTACTTTATTTATGCTGTAGATTAATCTTACACTTATATAAAGTCAGAAAAGAAATAAAAATTGCCAAAGTCAGCCCTCGCCTTCGCCATCGCCGTCCCGTCCCGTCCCGTAGGGCATTATCTCTTGATTTCAGCCCTATTGTCAACCCCAAAAATTCGTCTTTACAATTCGTTACATTTACTTATTCGGTTTTCATTCGGTTTTTAAAATTTAAAAGTGGCGCTTATTATTTCTTAATAAATATGATTTAAAAAAATGTTTTTATGCAAGTTCGTCACTTAAGATTTCGTGTTTTATTAATAATATCGTTCGTTATATAAATTTACATGCAAAACCGGAAAATTTTTAGTAAATTTATTTAATATATTTTCCTTTCAAGTATTGATTATTTTTGCATTTAATGTTATGATATGCTTATGTTTAAAAGCTTTTTCAATAAAATTACAAACTTCTACAATTGGACTAAAAAATGGCATTTCTTTCATGTGCTTTTTATTCCAACTTCATTATTTTTTTTATGTAATTGTATTTTATTTTTACTCGTTAAATACATAATTAAAGATTATAGCAATTACCAAATATTATTAATAACATGGATCTGCTTTTTTATTATCCACTTAATATTTTTACTAATTGCTATTATTTTAGAAGTTTTATTTGCAGTAATAAATTGGATTAAATATAAAAATATACAAATTAGGACCTCTTTTTTCATAAAAAATAAAATATATAATTTTGTATATTTATTTGCTTTTTTATGTAATTTATCATATCTGGCATTAACAGTATATATTGCCTACTGTATACTTCATGCTATGTTCATGATGAGCTACGGTTTTTCATGGTGAATCCTTTTATATTATGATACATTTTATTAATTGGGCG
>CAJOPY010000099.1 GCA_905236505.1 Candidatus Gastranaerophilales bacterium | reverse complement strand
TTTTTTATTTTTTTTATTTTTATTATTTTTTTTGTTCAAAACTGTTCAAAACTTATGAGTTATGAACATGTTATGAACAGAGTTATTAACAATAAAAAGTCTTTATTTATAATACTTTCACACACTTTTAAACAAATTATTTGAGCTTATTATTATTATTATTATTAATTAAATTAATATAATAATAATAATAAATAATAATTGTTTTTATTTTATTCTTTTTAGAGAAGATAAAAAATTGAAATTTAAAATGTCACCGTCTACTTTTGTTAAAAATACTTGTGCTCTTTCTTCTCCTGTTTTTAATTTTGGTATTTGTGATAACTCATTTGAATAATAATTGCTTTCTTTTCTTGCACTTACAGATATTTTACTTGCAAGCGTGTTTAATGAAATATTTCTTATAGCTCCTGCAAATCCCTTCCCTTTATCAGAAAATTTTGTGTATACTCTTAACATTGCATCATTTGTATTTAAATCATAACGACCTATTATAAACGTAGCAAGCTCCGGAGCTGATGACTCTATTTTCATTCTTTGCACTATATTATCACTTAACTTCATCTCTCCGTATATTTCATCAAATCTGCCCTCCGGTATATTTACTAAATCAACCACCATTGAAGGACTAATCATAGCAAGAGGATTTCTGAATAATGATGCAACTTTTAAAATATATTCTACATATCCAACTTGTTCTATTGTTCCGTTTTTTATCCTGAATTTTATATCTCCATTTAATTTTAAACTTTCATTACAATTTAATTCAATTAATCCCTGAGCCTTTCCGCTTATTTGACGCGGAAGTCCCAATATTGCTGTTGCCATTATATTTGAGTCTACATCTTTTATTCCCAAACGCAAATAATATTCTCTTTTTACTAAATCAGCTTTTACTTTTAAAGTTGATATGCCATCTGCTATATTAAATTTATTTGATTGTAAATTTAATATACCATCTTTATTTAGTGTCATATCTGCATGAATATCACTGAAATTAATCTCTTTATATACACCACTTAAAAGATTTAATGAACATTTTTTTATCTCTAATAAACCTTTTGGAAATGGAGGTATTACCTCAGAATTCTCTTCATTTTCAGTTCCTTTTGATATAAATGCATTTTCCGCACTTTCTGTGTTTTCGGATGTTTGTGTTAATATCTTTTCTACATCTATATTATCTACTGTAAGATTTATATCTTCCACAATAATAGGAAATAATAACTTGTTTAAAATATGTCCGTCAAAATTATAATTTTCTCTTCTGAATTTTCCTTCTGATACAATATCTATTTTATTTCCTTCTGCTTTTAATTTTGCTGAACGTATAAATAATCTTTGAGCTGGTATAACAACTTTATCTAAATTAAATTCACCTTTCATTTTAGGATATGAACCAAAATTATCTATATACATTTTTCCGGATACTTGACCTTTTTTGAATATTTTTTGACAAAATATAAAGTTTAAAAATTCACTGGGAAGCGCACGCGGCATATCTAATTTTAAATCTAAAATTTTCATATTATCAGCCATATCAAGATTTCCGCTAATCTGTACAAGAGGCGTCATTCCGCGCTTCATTTCTTTTGTTATATGATAATCTATTGTATTTATTTTTAATATGTTTTTTATAACACTTAAATCAACTTTAAAAAATGTTTTATAATCACTTAAAACCATTGATTGTTCACCAAATTTAAAACCATGATTTTCTTTGAGTAAAAAGAACCATAAAACATCACAAGATCCGTTTTTGGATTTTATTATAAGTTTTGACATAGAATCGCCGACAATTTCTATAGGTGAACCAATCATTTTTGAAAGATAATTTTTAAAGAAATCATTTGTTACAAAAATATCGGAACTAAATTTTGTATCGCAAGTTTTTGTGTAGTCTTTTGTATATCCTTCAAGTGATAATGTGTTTGTTTTTTTGTTGTTATAATATCCTTTAAAATCTTTAAATGAAATATCTTTGTTTCCTATATCAACAAAACCTTGCGTAATTTTAACCGGCATATCTAAAAGCGGTATTACATTAAAATTAACTTCATTTATTTTTATATTTCCGTTAAATAAATTTTTTGCTATTTTTACATCAAAATCAACAGTTCCGTTAATATTTTTAACAGGAGCAAGCATTTCACTGCCGTTTGCTATTATAATATTTGAATTTACTATATCTGCAACATCTTTTGCATTAAAATTCTTTGAAGAAATATTTAATTCATACTTACCTTTATTTGTCATAAAAGCATTAATATATATGAATGAATTATCTATTTCTATCGGAAAATCTTTTATATAGGCAACATGATTTTCCATAAAAATACGATTTTTGTCATTGGCTGATATATATATTTTGTGATTATCCTTAATTAAATTAAAAATAAAATCCAAATGAAGATATTTTCTTTCTCCTCTTCTGTCAAAAATAGCGTGTTTTGCTTTTAAGTTTATATTAAAATCAGACGAATTATAAACAAAGGATACATTTTTTACACCCAAAAGTGTATTATAAAAATCAAAAAATACCGGTGATTTTTTTGTTTCTTTCTTCTTTTCACTTTTCGGTAAAATCTTTTCTAATTCGTATCCGTCAATATAAATATTTTTTGCAAGAATTTTTTTTACAATAATACGTTTTTTATATAATTCTTTTAAAGAAATAAGAGTGTCTATGTCATTTAAAGATAATATATTTTTGCCGTTTTTGTTAACGGAAAAATTTCCAATCGTAAACGAAATATTTATTCCTGTTTTTAGTTTTGGATTTTCTATTTTTACATCAATACCTAAAAATTTTTTTGATTTTTCTGTTACAAAATTTATTACATTTTGATTGCTCACAATTGCAGGCAATCCCCATTTGTATAAAATTCCTGATGAAAATATTATAAAAACTAAGATTGATAAAAAATAAACGGAAAATTTTTGCCAAAAACTCTTCATAACGTAATTATAAAATAAAATATATTAATTGTGTAATAAATATAATGTTGTATAATTTTTTGAAAACATTTGCAAAACATTATAAAAACACTCTAAAAAGCAGTAATATCAATATTTTTATTATATAGACAACTTCATGATAATATTGTAAAATGAACTTATGAACGATTTAGTCCAAATCCAAAACTTAATTTATGTTATTCGTGGACAAAGAGTTATGCTTGACAGTGACCTTGCTATGCTATATGAAGTTGAAACAAGGGTGTTAAACCAAGCTGTTAAGCGTAACATTGAACGATTCCCTGAAAATTTCATGTTTCAGCTTACACATGAAGAATTTGAAGAATTAAGACCGATATCACAAATTGTGATATCACCTAAAGGTGGTGGAAGACAAAAACTTCCGCTTGTTTTTACCGAACAGGGTGTAGCAATGTTATCTTCGGTTTTACGTTCTAAAAAAGCGATACAAACAAATGTACAGATAATAAGAACTTTTGTAAAAATGCGTGAATGTCTTGGATTATTGGCAGTTCAACCGTTTGCACTCGTTTTATTTTTCTTACGAAAAATTTGCCACTCGTTACAACGGTTTCACTCAGACGAGTTCCACTTCGTTCCACTCTAGCCAAAATCCGCTGGGCTATTGAAAACAAAGAAATGGCACAAAGACTGGCAGAATTAGAACATTACTTTATTCAACATTGTAAAGATAATCAATCAGATATTAGAGAATTGAGAGAAGCAATGGACTTATTGATTGACAGAACAAAACCGACAAAAATTGGTTTTAAAACTGATTAAAAATTAAAAAGCTAAAATTAAAGTAATAAGGTGATTTTAGCTATATTTTGCGGTAACCGGTATATAATTTTGTGTTTTTTATTAAATAAAGAAAGGAAATTCATGATAAAACTATCTGTAGATAAAGAAAAATGTACAAAATGCGGGCTTTGTATTTCTGATTGTATTGCAAAATGTATTGAAAATGATGAAGAAGGATATCCTGAAATGGGATATCGTGACAGGTGTTTAAAATGTCAGCATTGTATGATGATTTGCCCGACAGCAGCTCTTTCTTTTGACGGAAAAAATCCTAATGATAGTGAAAAAGTTTCAAATAAAGATATCTTATCAATAATTAAATCCAGAAGAAGTATTCGTCAATATAAAGATGAAGAGCTTTCAGAGTCTGAACTTCAAGCAATAAAAGACATGCTTCCTTATATTCCGACAGGGTGCAATTCTCATAAATTACATTTTTCTATTGTAGAAAAAAAAGAAGTTATGAGAACTTTAAAAGAAAAAGTTAATAAAAAATTATTAAAAGCTTTAAATAATAAACTTCTTGCTCCTTTAGTAAAACATTTTGAAACATATAAAGAGTCTTTTGAAAACGGTGAAGACATAATTTTCAGAAATGCGCCGCATATGATAGTTGTGTCATCTCCTATTACAGCTCCGTGTGCTCCTCAAGACCCAATTATAGCTTTGAGTTATATAGAACTTTATGCAAACAGTCTTGGAATAGGTACTTGTTGGTGCGGTTACGGAGAAATATGTATGAAAATATTTCCCGAATTCTCTGAAATATTAGAAATACCAAAAGGTTATGTACCTGTTTATACAATGCTTTTAGGTAAACCTGCCGTAAAATATCAGAGAATACCTCAGCCGGAACCTTATAAAATCGCTGAAATAAAAGATATTATACCAAAAGACTCCTGTATTTGGTGCAAAACAAAAAGATTATTCACAAATTTTTTAAGATAATTTAAGGTAACTATATACAATTTTACAAAAGATAAACAAGTCCTGTCATCGCGGGGGAAGGTTTAATATTGCAAAGGCAATTATATACCAGTTACCACAAACCCCTCCCCTGCTCTATAATTTGATATAAATTTTTATTAGATTTACTTACTTTTAACGTTTCACTATGCTACTTTTAAATCTTTGTACCTTGTTCTGACAGTCATATTGCTTAATAGTCCATTATGAGACATAAGTCTTTACAAAAGGCTTTCATGAAATTATACTTATGTTTTTACACAACTAATAAAATTTAGTAGATATAGTAGTCTTGTGTTATAATAGACATATGGGGAAAGAACAAAAGTTGGTTATATTTAGTTTGAAATATAAAACAATAAATAAGAGAGCCAACTCAATTAAGGTCGACTCTCGGCTTGTTCTTTTGTACCTAAGGGATGGCTCTTGTCCACCTATGCCTTATTAACTAAGGGTACATTACTATTATAAACTATCTTTACAAGCATGTCAATTGGAGTAAGCAATGTACGAATTTGAACAATATGAATATGAGTTTAGTAAAATTTATAAACGAATGTTACGATTAGAATTATTGATTAAGCATAAAATCATTAATCTATCTACAAAAGTTTACCAAAATGAAGTAATGGAAAAATACAAAAAGTTTTTCAATAATTCTTACATTTACAACAAATATTGTAGCGATACAAAAAGAGAAAATTATTTCTTGGCAGTAAGAGATAGTAAGTCTATTGATAATGTAGTTAAATTTGAACGAATAATAAATATGCTTATGCTAAGGCATACGCTTCATTTTATATTTACAGAAGAAGCATTTAGAAATCCTGATATTCAAAACAAATTTTATGCTATTAAAATAGAGAAATTTAAAGAATTAAGGAATAATAGAGAAAACCTAATAGCATTAAGAAATCATATCGCACACTTTAATTTTAAGTCCTATAACGAAAAGAAAAAAGAGTATTTACATTCATTAATGTTATTTGAACATTGTTTAGGTTGTTCATTGGGTAAATATGGCAGAATACCAAATGATTTAGGCAATAAACCAAATATGACAAAAATTATAGAAACTATATTTGAGTTATGCCCTGAACTATTTAAGAAAAATGTTGCTCATACTGAATTCCCGTATAATAAAGATAGAATGATTGTTGATATGTATGAGGATATTGCCGTTCTTAATGGTTGGGAGTATGGAGAACTAAAATCACAATGGGACGTTATACGCAAAAAGTACGACTTCAACAAGAAAAAAGCAGAACAGGAAAACCGTACCGATTTAGAAATAGAATATGTTCAACCATCTCTATTTGAACAAGCAGGTGCTTTAATAAATAATGATTAAACTATTTAGTTAATAATAAGCCGGATTGCTTTAGGCTGTCTTGACCTGCTCGCATTAAACGGATATCGCTTACGCTTTCATCCTCTGCTCGCAGGTCGTTAATCGCCTTCGCAATGACAAGACTTGTACACTTAACGCAAAACCAAATTACATTTGCCCCCGCAATTGACAGGACTTGTTTATTTTACTGTAACATTGTATATAGTTACCTAATTTAAAATATTTATGTAAATATCCGGTATCCAATTATGCTTAATTTACCTAAACTCCCAATCAGATTTTAATTCTATTATTTTTCTGTTAAGTCTTTTAGAAAATCCGGCAAGGAGCTCGGACAAATTCGGAATATCACAAGGAGATATATTGCTTACACCATTTTCTATGTAATCATTAAGAATACGCGAAAAACAATCAACATACCTAGAATACCAAGAAATCCTATCCAATTTCATGCTGATTTTATCCTCATAATATTTGTCCATAAATTCTCCTTTGTTAAGAATTAATAATATTTAATTATTAAATATAATAATTTATAATTAAATATGTTAATTATTATATAAATAATTATTAAATTTGTCAATAACATTTCAAATTTGTATAATTGCTTTATGAAGTTTTATGCAAAAGAATTAGTTAGATTATTATTAACTAAGGAAGATATTACTCAAAAAGAATTGGCTGAAATGATGACAAAAAAGAGCGGGAAGAAATATGAACCTTCCGGTCTTTCTCGCAAATTAAATCAAGGCACTATAACTTTTAATGAAGTGGTCTTTATAGCTGATATTTTGGGATACGAACTGACTCCTACACGCAAAGGGTAACAAAAACCAAGCTTTTTTATGTACTATTTTTGAGGACATAAAACGCTTATTACTGCGTGATTTAAATCCAAATATTTTTTTGCTGCGGATTCTAAATCTTCAGATGATATTTTTTCGCAAATAGGTATATAATCTTCTGCAAGAGCTAAATCATCACATACAGTCATATAATAACCTATTGTTTCACCAATCTCGCTAACGGTTTCAACTTCACAAGCAAAGCGGGAAAGAAGTTTTTTGCGTGCTTTATTCAACTCTCTTTGAGTAATTCCTTCTTTTATTTTTTCTATTTCTTCTTTTACTAATTTTATTGCTTTTTCTTTAAATTCGTTATTAAAATTAGCTTGTATAAAGAAATTGCACCCATCTCTAAAAGGATAATTTTCTGCATCAATTATATTAAATATTTGTTCTTCCTGATTTTCAATAAGGTTCATATAAAGTCTTGAACTTGTTCCCTCACCCAAAATAATTGCAAGCATTTCAAGTGCAATAGCATTTTTTAAATCTTTTGCTTCGGGACCTAAAAATCCAAACATTAAAAATGAAGAATTTACATTTGCACTGTTTTCTACGTATACTTGTTCCCTTACAGGTTTATCGGGAAGGATATTTCTTTTCGGAGGTTCCGGACGTTCTCCCCAATTAAATTCTTTTATTACTTTATCAAGAATTTTTTCTGATTCAAAATCACCTACAATTATTGTTGTAACATTTTTAGGCGAATAAAAAGTTTTGTAATAATTCATTATCTCTTGTTGAGAAACCTGTGATATAATCTCCGGTGTACCTATAACATCTCTTTTATAGGGGTGAGAAGTATACATTGCATGGTTTGTTGCATTATATACTTGAGTCCAAGGCTGGTCTTTTCTCATGCGAATTTCTTCTATTACAACATGACGTTCTCTTTTGTCTGTTACATTCTTGTCATTAATATCAAAAGGAGCACCCATTTCATAATCAGGTATAACAGGGTCTGTCATCATATCTGCGTGAAGTTCTATTGCAGTATTAAAATTATCTTCACCGTCACCTTTCGGAAGTGTAACATAATAAAATGTATAATCTTTCCAAGTTGCAGCATTAACAATTGCACCTTTTGCTTCAAGTATTTTATCAAATTCACCGGCTTTATGTTTATGTGTTCCTTTAAACATTAAGTGTTCCAAAAAATGAGAAATTCCGTTATTTTTGTCATTTTCATTTATTGAACCGGTTTTTACCCAAGAAGACACATTTACCATATCTCCTTCTTTATGGGCTAATACTATTTTATGACCGTTATCTTGTTCATATATTTCAACTTCTTTTGTTAAAAAAGGATATTTGACTAATGTTTTTTTCATGTTTACCTCGCCTCAGTATATTATATCACAAATAAAGCGCATTTTGCAGGCTAGATTTTTTAATTATATACGAGTTACCACAAACTCCTGCTCTGCCCTAAAATTTGATACAAATCTTCAAAAAACTACAAAAAAGTTGAAAAAACGTTACATATCATTTATAATATAAGCAACAGGGTGGCGGTTTGTCAGACCAGCCAATAGCTCTGTAAGAAAGGCTAAGCGGTATCTACTTTTTTAAGCAGATGCCGTTTTTAATTACGAATAGAATCAAGAATAGCATTATTAGTGTTAAATATTTATTCTCTTTCTTTAAAAATAAGTTCCATATTCAAAGCTTCTGCAATCAGCTTCATTTCTGAATATCTTATAGTATTTGCTCTTAATTTTTTTGATAATTTATCTAAAGAATAATCTCTGCCTGTATGTTCTTTCAGATATTTTGCCAAAAGAGTTAAGGTGATACCTTTTTTAGCTGCAAGCATTTTTACTTCATTTATAGCGTCCATATTCAAATATTATAAATTATTTTCTATAACTATAATATAATTTCTACAAAAATTTGACATTTATAGAATATTAATGCTATAATTAGAGTATGTATTCTATATTAATAAAGAGGTTAATATGAAGAATTTAGAAATATTAGAAAATAAATACAATGAGATAATAAATTTAAATGTCAATTATATAACAAGAAATATAAAGAAAGGTCATAGTTTTGTTAATATAATAAAGCCTAATTTAAAAAAATGTTTTATAAGGTTAACGTATATTGAACTAAAAGCTTGTATTTTGCTAAATTTTTTAAAAAAAACAAAAAATCAGTCACAAATTTCAAAAATAATATCAAATGAAATAAAAGATATTAATAATTTTGAACAAAGTTTAATCAAATGTGAAAATCTTTTCAACCTATTATGGCAAGAGCTTGAAATATTAATAAATCTACTGACAAAGTAGTTTTACAGCTCAAAATAAATAGATTTATCAAAAATTCTTTCATCTCTATAGTAGCTGTTATAAAATCTTGCTCCTTTTACTGTTTCCAGCCAAAGTGTATAATTTTTTTCAAAATCATCTTTATTTCTGTTTATGTATTGAATTGTTACAATGCCTCCGTGTGGTTGAGAAACCCGTAAAAACTCACATTGAGGTTGAATATCTTTGTATTTTTCAGTACATCTTGTAAATAATGCTTCGTTTTCTTTAAGTTTAAGTGTCTGATATTCTGATGTAGGGTTAATTCTCTTCATTTTTCGTATTTCATTTTGTGCAAAATATCTTACCGGAATACCGTTATGATTGTATGAATGCACTATTATTGTCCTTTTCCAATTTTCTGAAGTTTGACCTAAAGGAACATATTGCAAAATAGCTTCATATCCGCGCTTTTTATAGTATGCTTTTTCCCAATTTTCACCGTCAGGAAAATGAAAAATAATTGTTTCATATCCAAAACAAATTAAACCCGTAAATAAAAAAATTATACTAAATAAAAGGACTTTTCTCATCAGCTATAACTCCGTTATCACAAACATTTGTGATGTTTTTTAAAAGTTCTTTTGAAAAAACTTCACTTTCAAAATGCCCTATATCAAAAACAATCTGTTTTGATTCTAATGCAGTATGAAATTTTAAATCTCCGGTAACAAAGGCATCAGTATTTGTTTCTCTAATAAACTCGCTTCCTGAACCTGCACAAAATCCTATTGATTTAATGGTATTTTTATCAAAATTATTAATATATCTGAGTTTTGGCGAAATTCTGAGAAGCTTTTCCTTTAATTCATTTATAGTTATAGGATTTTCAAGACGTACTATTCGTACAAATTCATAACTTTCAGTTTTTTTAAATCCGAGTTTTTCTATAAGAATATCAGTTGTTCCGCCTTCTGCTTTGTCAAGATTTGTATGAGCGGAATATATATCTATATCTTTCCAGTCAAATGGGACAAAAAACAACGGGTGATGAGATATTATCATATCACAATTTTTTTCTCTTGCCTGATTTACGATTTTATCCGTCACTGTTAGGGCAAAAAGTATTTTATGAACTTCCTGTTTTTTTGTATTTATTCCCCAACCGGAACAATCCCACTTTTCTTGAGTTTCAAGCGGTGCAAACTCTTCAATTTTTTCCGCTATATCGTATTTATTCAAAAATATTCTCCAATATTTTTTTTGCTATATTGTATTTTGTATCTTTTTCAATATGCTTTATATTTAAATTTTTGTCAATTATGTAAACTTCGTTTTTGTCACTTTCAAATCCGATATCTTTTCTTGAAATATCGTTTGCAATAATATAATCGCACCCTTTATCTTTTATTTTCTTTTTAGCATTTTCTGTTAAATTTTCACTTTCTGCGCAAAACCCTATTATTTTTGCATTTGTACCGGATTGGCATATTTCTTTTAAAATATCCGGATTTTTTACTAATTGTAGTGTTATATTATCTTCATCACCTTTTTTGATTTTTTGTTCCGAATAATTTGCAACTCTGTAATCAGATACTGCTGCTGCCATAATTATGCAATCTTTATTATTAATATTGTTTTTTACTGCCTGTTCCATTTCTTTTGCGGTTTCTGTAACAATATTTTTAATATTTCCGCTATACTTAAATGTTGAAATGAGAGTAACTTCCGCTCCCATGTTATGCGCATTTTCGGCAAGTGCAATACCCATTTTTCCCGAAGAATTATTCGTTATATATCTTACGGGATCAATTTTTTCTCTTGTTCCTCCCGCTGTTATAAGAAATTTTTTTCCTTTAAGTATTTTGTTATCCGATAAAATTTTTACTGTTTCTTCAAATATTTCTTCAGGTTCACGCATTCTTCCGGTTCCGTTTGTGCCGCAAGCAAGAAAACCTTCAGCAGGTTCTAAAACGTTGTATCCGGAATTTTTTAATTTTGTGATATTTTCTTGTATAAATTTATTTTCCCACATTTGATTATTCATTGCAGGAACTATTAAAAACGGTTTATTAAATGCGCAAGCAGTTGTTGTAAGTAAATTATCACAAATACCGTTTGCTATTTTGCTTATTGTATTTGCTGTTGCCGGCGCTATAACAAAAATATCCGAGTTTGTAAGAGAAATATGCTCCGGTTTGTATTCATCTATATCAAATGGTTCTAAATAAACATCATTTTGAGATAAAGTCTGTAATGTAAGTTTTGTCACAAACTTTTCTGAATGCGGAGTTAAAACTACTCTTACATTGGCTCCGTTATTTTTGTAAAGCCGAATTAAAGAACATATCTTATATGCAGCAATTCCGCCGGTTATCCCTATAAGAATATTTTTATCTTTTAACATAACTAAAATTATAAAATAAATAAAATATACTATCAACAAAACCTTGATTTAGCGCATAATTTTTCCGAAATGTTCTATATATTTGCCCTGTATTGAAGTGCAAGAGTTACATGTTCAAGCAAAATGTTTTCACATTCCGCTAAATCAGCAATAGTTCTTGATATTTTTAATACTCTGTCATATTTTCTTCCTGAAAGTTGATATTTTTGAGCTGCAAGTTTCAAAAATTCAGACGTTTTTTCATCTAAAATACAATATTTTTTTATTTGCTTGTTGTTTAATTCAGAATTAGTAAAAATACCTTCATCTTTGTATCTTTCCGCTTGAATTTTTCTTGCTTTCACAACACGATTACGTATGTCTTGTGATGTTTCACTATCGGATTTTGTGTTTATAAGCTCTTCTGTTGTTAATCTGGGAACGTTTATTACCAAATCAATTCTGTCTAAAAGCGGACCGGATAATTTTGAACGATATCTTTGTATCTGAAATTCCGAGCATGTACAATCTTTTTCCTTATCTCCCAAAAAACCGCACGGACAAGGGTTCATAGCTCCAACTAACATAAATTTTGACGGATATTTAATAGAATTTTTTGCGCGTGAAATTACAACTTCGCCATCTTCAAGAGGTTGACGCAGAACTTCCAGTGTCTGCCTTTGAAATTCTGCCATTTCGTCCAAAAATAACACCCCTCTGTGTGCAAGAGTTATTTCTCCGGGTTTTGGATTAGAGCCTCCGCCTATTATACCGTTTTGTGAAGCTGTGTGGTGAACAGCCCTGTACGGACGTTTAGTCATCAGAGGATTATCTTTTTGCAAAAGTCCGCAAATACTATATATTTTAGTTAATTCAAGCGCTTCTTTAAGTTCAAGAGGAGGCAAAATTGATGCAAGACATTTTGCCATAAGAGTTTTTCCCGAACCCGGAGAGCCGGACATCAATATATTATGCCCTCCGGCTGCAGCGATTTCCAGCGCTTTTTTTGCTTTTTGCTGTCCTTTTACGTCTTTAAAATCATATGTGTAATCAGTGTTTGCATTTTCTTCCAAATATTTATATATATCAATTTTTGTGGCAGAAATAGGAGATTCTCCCCAATGATTTACTATATCACGTAAGTGTTTTACACCGTATACTTCAATATCTTGAACAAGTGCGGCTTC
>CAJOPY010000098.1 GCA_905236505.1 Candidatus Gastranaerophilales bacterium | reverse complement strand
TTTTTACAGAATCCCATTGGTCCGCAATTACCATATATTTTCCCGGATATACATAACCGGAAGCTACAGGATTGTTACGAATAGATATAACGTATTCATTTGCTTCCAATGCTGATGAGTCCATAATTCTTATGTTTGGTAAAATATAACCCAATTCGTCAGTAACTCTTTGACGCAAAGCAGCAATTTTTGCAAGCAATTGACCTTCTTGATCCGGATCGGCAATTACCAACAGCCCTGCGCCGACTTGTAAGCTCAATACGTCAACACCAAGTCTTTCGTACATTTTATTCGGGTTAACCAAATCTTGCATATTCTGCCGAACGCTCTCCAATTGTCCCAATTGAGATTGAACATCGGCATTAACCAATACCGAGAACCCTGCAAGCAAAAGTCCTATCGTAAATATTGTGAACGGAAGCCAAGGAAGTCCCGTCCAATGGGATGTTAAGGCAATTAGTCCTAAAAATAACGAAGCAAAGAACAAAGAGTACGGTTTTGACATTATTTGAGCCGTTAAGTCACCGCCTAATGATGCATTACCGGCTGAAGCTCGTGTCATTACGATACCTGCTGCTATTGACATCAAAAGCGAAGGAAGTTGTGATGCCAAACCGTCGCCGATTGTTAATATTGTATATTTTCCGACCGCATCAGCTATAGGCATTTGGTTCATTAAACAACCTACGCACAATCCGCCTACTATATTTATTATTACGATGATGATACCTGCCATAGTATCACCTTTTACAAACTTCATAGAACCGTCCATTGAACCGAACAGGCTTGATTCTCTCTGTAAGTCTTCACGCTTCTTAACCGCTTCTTCCGGTGATATTAATCCTGCGTTAAAGTCGGCATCAATTGTCATTTGTTTACCCGGCATAGCGTCTAAAGCAAAACGCGCCGCAACTTCTGCTATACGTTCAGCACCTTTCGTAATTACCATAAATTGAACAACTGTTATAATTAAAAATATAACACCGCCTACAACCATATTACCACCGGTTACGAATGTACCAAATGCGTGTACAACTTCGCCGGCATCACCTTTTGCCAATATTAAACGTGTTGATGCTATTGAAAGACACAGTCTAAACATTGTACCGATAAGAATAATAGAAGGAAATGCCGCAAGTTCCAGCGGTTTTTGAACGTACAATGATATCATCAAAAGAACTATGCCAAGTGTTATATTAAGCGAAATTGAAAAATTTATAACCCAATTCGGCATCTCCATAATGAGGATTAATATCAAAGTCATTACGAAGAGGGCAAGAGCGATTTCTGATATAGGTTTTGTTTGCTGCTGTTCTCCTGCCATTAAATACCCTCTAAAGCTTTCTTAATTATTTCTATCTGTGTTTCTATAGAAGCGTCAACTATACCGTTATTTGTCAAAAATACACAACCGCCTTCTTCTATTGAAGGATCCGATACAATATTAATCTTTGCATCAATTCCGTATTGGTATGTTATATTCGGCAGAGTATCTTTTATAAAATTTACCGCTTGAGGTTTTACTCTGATATTTATTTTAGGCTCACTTTTTGCAACCGTTTTTAGTACATCTACAATTGTATCTACCAATATCTGCGGATCTGTTTCAACTTCCTTTTTAATAATTTTTTTTGCTATGTCAATACTTATCTCTAAAATATCAGGAGCTACGTATTCAAAAACTTCTTTTGGCGCTCCCATAAACTGATTTATTGCAGATTTGAAATGCTCTATATCAGAAGAAGCCTGTTCTAATCCTTTACGATATCCTTCTTCAAATGCAGACTTCTTAATATTTTCAGCCTCTTCTTGTGCACGGGATACCAAATTTCTGTCGTCTATTCTTCTATATCCGCGCCTTCTTGTACCTCTCCTTCTCTCCTGACGCTGATTAAAATCTATGTTTTCTATATTAAATAAATCCACTTCAGGTTCAGGAGGCTCTGCTGAAGAAATATTTGTGATATCTTCTGTTTCATTAAAAGAGTCTTCTTCGGAAGAAACAGAATCAACAAATTCAGGCTGCTCTGTAGCCCTTTCTTCTTTTTTTTCCTCCCGTTTTTTTAACTTATTTTTCTTTATTATCATGATTTATTAATATTATATACTATCTTCAACGTATTGTGCAACAATTCCCGCAACTTTAAGCGGTAAACCCGAATACTCTCCGTCATACGCTTGTGATATAAAACGCTTTACAAGCGGACGCTCATTTTTTATAATCTTTTCTATTCTTTCTCTGGGAGCTGATTGATATACTCTCAATAAATCTCCTAAAACATTTTCTTTTGTTAGCTTTCTTTTTACAGGCAAATACTCTTTTATTTCATTCAAACAACCCGCAAGTAAATCTCCGTCTATTTGAGATTCTAAATTTGCCATGTTCATATATTGCGAAATAGTAAGAGAATCATTTGAATCAAACTTGTTTAATATTGTCGTTACTTTATCTTGCGATAATATTTTTAACACAAGAGCTAAAGACATGAGTTTAAGTTGTTTTTGAGTAATTGCCGGATTTTTACCGCTTTGCATTTCTTGCTGAACTTGCTTTTGCTTGCGTTGTTCTTCTCTGCGTTTTTGAGCTTGCTCTCTATTCTTTTCCGCCTCTTCTATTGCTTGTTTTTGCTGCTGTTCTTGAGCTTCACGTGCTTGCTTTGCCATATCATCTATATTGGATTGGCTCTCAGCTTTTTCTTTTGTTGATTCGTCAATTAATCCCTTTTTCTCCAGCTCTTCTATACTTTGCTTATAAACTTTTACAACATGATGTTCTACAGCTTGCAGCAATTGATCTTGAGGAATATTTCTTATCACCGCCTGTTTAGCAACTTCAAATATGGTAAATGCAATTTTTTGCATTATACTGTCCCAATATTGAGGCAATATTCCTGAATGTATTAAATCTATAGATTTATGGAATGACCATTCTGCAATAATTTGAGTTATAAAAACAGCTTGCTCCGGAGTAAGTTTCAAGCTTTCATCATTATATAAAGCCTCTCCGGCAAGAAGCGTAAAATTTCCGAGAGTTTTTACAATGTAATCTTTTTCTCTGTCTTGCAAATCTTTCGGAACAAGCTCTTTTGCTTGCTCCGTCATATTTGCCGCAAATCCTTTATAATCAAAACCTTCTATTGGCATTTTCTTAAAAGTGAATAAGTGAATAGGTGAATAAGCAAACAAGCATTATCAAAACTTATTAACTTATTAACTTATATTCTTATCTACTTATCTCCTTTCTTTATTACCCTTCTATCCAACTGCGAATTCTTTCTCCGGCTTCATTCTCATCCGCTCCGTCAATTTCTCTTTTTAATTCTCTCAGAGCTTCTCTTATCTCTGCACCGCTTGTAGGAATAGCAGCCGGACGATTTTGTTGTTCAAGCAAGCCTTGTTGCAATTGAGATTGCTTTTGAAGCATGTTTGCTGCGTTTATGCTTAAGTCTTTTATTTGCTTTTCCTGTGCTTCATTCTGTTCTCTCAACCTCATTAACTCTTCTTCTTGAGCTTCTTTTGCTGCTTTAATTCTTGTTGTCAAAATATTATGTCCGAATATTAGTCCAAAGAACAGCAATACAATTGCAAGCCACCATGGATTACCGTGAGAAGCTTTTATCGGAGCCTTAACATTCTTATCACCAGCCATAAACGGATCAAGAGAGTCAGCAAAAGCTATAGTTACATTGTTTGGAGATGCTTTAGGACTAGCCGCATGCGCAACCAGCTCTTTTAATTCTTCCAATGTAAGCTCTACAGGAAGTGCATCTTTTTCCAACGTGACAGCAATTGATATTTCTTCAATTGTTCCTGGCGACATATATTCATTTGTCTGAACTTTAGTAACACCGTACTGGGTTTCACGTGCGGTTCTTTGATAACTTCTGTTTTGTGAAGAATCCGAACTTCCTGCAGGTAATCCGTTTGGCAAATATACACTTACAGCGTTTGTATTTTTATTTACATCTGTAGTTTGGTCACCCAAACCTTCCGAGAAAGTTTGCTCATTAACAGCCGCTTTCTTTTCAGGATCATATGATATTGTAAATCTCTCAACCGGAGCTTGTTTTAAAAATGTTGAAACAGTAGCAACATACTTTCCGGAGCCGATTAAACGATTCAATTGAGCCTGAACCTTTTCCTGCATATATTTATCGTTTTCCTGAAGTCTTTCAAGCATCTCAGAAGAAGCATCTATAACGCTATTATAAACATGCCCGTTTGTATCGGAAATTGCGATGTGGTCTGCTGTTAAATCTTTTCCTACAGCGCCCAGTACTAAATTTGTAACAGCTTTTATAGTACTTTGACTTAATGTTTGACCTACTGCTACTGTTAGCTGTACTGTAGCTGTAACAGGCTTTTGATTTGCTGTAAACATGGACTGTTCAGGAATTGATATAAATACAGATGCATTGTCAATTCCATCAATTCTTTTTATTAATCTTGCAAGCTCACCATTCATTGCCCTTACAAGTCTTATTTTTTTATCTTCTTTTGTTGATGTAAAATCGCCCTTATCAAATATTTCCAAACCTACATTTTGATCATACAAACCGCTTTCAACAATTACCATTATAGCTGTATCGCGTTCTTTTACGGTACATTTTTTCTTCCCTACGGCGCAACTGTCTTTTTTTAATCTTAATACCGATTTTGTACCGTCTACTGCTCTTGTTGCATTAATTCCATGTTTTGTAAGCAAGGCTTGTATCTCAAGAGCTTTTCCTAAATTATCCGTTGTTAAAAGGTCCACATCTTCTTTGATTAATTCGTTATCAAGCTCTCTGGGTTCATCTTTTGATTTTCCGGCACTGATTGTTCCTATCAAAATAACAAAGAAAAACACAATAACTACAGCACCGATTATACCGTATAGTATAGCTTTATTCTGAAGTAATTGCTTAATTTGTTCCATTTATTCCTGCCCATTTCTGAAGTAAAGAGAAGTTGCTTAATATATTTTTTAAAATCCACTTCCCTGCCTTCTTTATTATACACTTTTATCCTTAATATGAGAAGTCTAAATCTGTATTTGCATAATTTTATCATACGCTTGTATGACTTTTCCGACAGCGGTTGTTGCTATGTTAACTGAAATTTCCGCCTTTGACATTGCAACCATTACATCATGGATATCTACATTTTCCGAACCCATCATGACATCTTTCATAAGATTATCAGGAGCATTCATAGATTCATTCATTCCTTCAACCAAACCTGACATTACAGACTTAAAATCTCCGGTCGCCGGTTCTTCCACTCGGTTCATTCTTGCAGACGGAATATCACCCCAGCTATCAAGTTTTGTGTGTTGAATTCTTGCTTCTAAGTTGTAATCAGGATAAAAACCGTTAATCATAGCTTTGCCTTTCAATTTTATACTTTGTTTATCGGAATATTATAAAGTTCCTTTATATAAAATTTTAAAAATCATCCGTTTGTATTATTTTTTTTAACTATGCCTAAAGAAAAGTCAACAATGATTTATGATTTTATGTAAATAATTGTAAAAATTTTAGCATAATAAATAGCAAAAAATATTTTTTCGGTATTTTATAACAATATGAAAGGGACATCAACCAATGGATTCAAGCATAAACTTTAAAGGTGCTTTTTTATTAAAACAACCGACAAAGGCAGTAAAAACTGCTATAGTACCGAATTTGGGGAAAAGAAAACAAATCATACAAAATGTCGGAGGCAAGGGGGATATTTTATATGTTCTAAGAGATAAGTACGATAAGAATGTAGCCGACTTTATTATACAAACAAAAAATATTAAATTTAAATATTTCCCCGGAGTTAACACAAAGTGCGGATTTGATGATGAAAAACCGGAAGAAGCAAAATATATATTAAACAAGTGTGCAACAAAAATTTTTAATACAAAAAAAGAACTAGAGGAAATATTTTTTTCAAAACAAAAAGAGATTAAAAAACCTGCGCCAATGAGTGCAAAGGACTCTGTTATGAAAGCTCTTAATTTGTCATATGAAAATTGTTCGGTAAAATCACATAATGGGATTATATTTATAAGAGATAACAAGACCAACCAACTTATTGCAAAATGTTCATCTCCTGACTCTGCCGGAATTTCGTACGCTTATGTTGAACCAAAAATTTCTGACGATCCGCTGAAACGATATGCAATACGAAATGGACAAATTTTCTTTACATATTCATACGATTCAAGAACAAAATTCAAAAAAAATTATTCAGATGCCGTAAAATACAACAGAGAACTTAATGCAAAAAATTCAAAATAGCATCACAGAGCTTGCAACACGTATATAATTCAACAATAACCCCCACATTAATGCATGAATAAATGTTTATATGTAATCAATTTTGTTACGAATTATTACAAAAAGGCAATTTTTTTATATTAAAAAACTTTATTTAATTATAGATGTATTTGGTGAAAGGTTTTGATTTGGAAATTAAAAACAGTCAAAATTTAATAATTACTAATAATTCTGTCAATATGCAGAATACAAAAGAGTGCAATCAAACACAGCCAAATTTTAAAGGAAAAAAGATTAATGCTCTTTTTGAAACCGCAGGAAAAGCTATGAGTAAAATAGAAAAGGGCGGTTTTTTGGCTCTGTTTTTAATTCAGGATTTTTTGGGAATGACTATGCCCAGAAGTTATGCCGGGTTTTTAAGAGACAAAGAAGTTACCGGAGAATACAATATACAAGAAGGAACAGAAGTTCTCGGAAGAGAAGGTTTGACCGGTCCTGTTATGATGGCTGTTGCACCTACATCGTTATATTTTGCCGGAAAATGGGGACGTTCAACAAGTATTAACAGTGAGTTTATAAAAAGATTCGGAAATAATTTAAAAGAAATTGTTTCCGGGAATAATTATAATCAGTCTTTAATAAAAGACAGCGCAAAATTTAAAGAAGATTTTTATACAAAAAATATAATAAAAATCCTAAATGAAACACTGGGTGAAGCGAATGTTTCAGAGGAATCTGTAAAATACATCTTAGAACAGGTAAAAAACTGCGAGAATATCCCCGAAGGAGCAACACTTGAAAAATTCAGAGGTAAGTCAAAATACAGGGCTAAATGTTTAAATAATATAGCAGAGCATATAAATGAAATTAGGTATAAAACGAGTTCCGACTTAGAAATGCTCGGAAAAATAAAATTTGGTTCCGAATTTAATGAAGTTCGTCCTTTTAACACAAAGGATACATTTGAGGCAATGATAAAATATGCTCAAGATGCCGAAAATGCAGGTAAAAAAGCAGGAATGCTGGATAAAGTTCTTGCGGAAAGCCTTAAAAACAAAGCATTAGGCAAACGTGCCATTATAAATGTAAGCTTGGTTTTTGCAACTTTAGGTGTTTTATCTGTTTTACCCAAAATATACGCAAGAAGTGACATTGCTCCCGGTGCTAAAACAAGGATGAAACAACAGCAAAACTACGATAGTCAGAACAAAGAACCCAGCTTTAAAGGTAAAAATAATGCTTTAGAAAATATCGGAAAAATTGTTGATAAAAATAAAAACAAGTTTATATCATCAGAATTAGAGTACAATAAACACAATTTAACAAGTACTTTAATGGCCGGAATGTCAATATTCGGTCTTATAACTCCAAGAGGTTTCAGAGCATACAAACGTGCACAAAAAGATGAAAACGGAAAAAAAGATTTTACGGAAATTTGGGAAATAATAATAAGAGACTTAACATCATCCCTTGCGGTAGTATTTGCAGTTCCCATGCTAACAAGAGCTGCTGTAACATCTTATGAAAACAAATCCGGATTTGTTTTAATGCACAAAGACAGAAATATAAAAGGAGCAAAAAAATACTTTGATCTTTTAAATCCATACAGTAAAGCACATGTTCTTTCTAATGAGGAATTATCAGCGCTATACGAAAATGTAAACTCAAAGGAAAAAATGATTAACTTCTGTAAATACATAGATAATAACGGCGGTGATTTAAATAAAATATTATCTAAATCCGAAACTGCACAAGAGATATTCAAAGAATTATCAATCAATCCGAAAGATTTTGCAGGAAAGGATAAAAAACAAGTAAACAAAGAGATTTTATCTCTATTTGAAAATATTGAAACACACGTTAAAAAACTCGGAATCACAAGCGGTGATGAAAAGAAAAAAGTAAATGAAATCATTACAAAATTAATGAAAGGTGCCGGAGCAAAAGGAGGTAAAAATAAAATTGCAATGTTTGCAAAAGGTATGAATTCATTACCGGGACTTATATCTACAGTGTTTATATCTCCCTACATACTCGGCTTGTTAATCCCAAGACTTACATATAAAAACACACGGCGTATTCATGAAAAACAAGACAGGGAAAAACAGCAATTAAAAGTTGCCGTTTAAAATTAAAAAAAACCTTGCTTATATGGCAATTTTGGGGTAAAATTCTATACAAAGCGTAATGTTATTTACCGTTTGATACACAAGAGGAGTTTTATGAACAAAATTCAAATAAAAGCAGAAATTTTGGCAACATTAAATGCGCTTACTGCATCAAAACAACCTGATCCGTCTTTAATTACAGACTTAAAAAAAATAGAAGATAAAAAAGCCGTTCTTGATATTTTAATAAGGGAACTTCTTACGGCTCCGGAACAAAAAGCAATGCTTGTGTGCTGGCTTTTAACTGAACTTATAGATAAAGAAACATTGAATGATGAATTATGGGATGTTATTAAATCACCGGAATACAATGATCATATTAAAATGATTGCGTTTAATATGTTGAAAGATTTAGGTACAAAAATTGATTATGATGTTATAAGCGGATACTTTGAACAGTTTAATGAACTTATAAACGAAGAAACAAAACAACTTTTAGATACTGCAATAATGAATCCGGAAGCGCAAATTGATTTTATGGATTTTCTTAATGCAATATCCGATAGGGATAAAATTTTTCTTATAAAATCCTTAGAAGCTGATTATGCTTATGATAGCCTTGCAAATATTCTAATTCCGGTATTTTTGTATTATATAGATACAGAAGTCGGTTATACTGCCCTAGAAATACTGGGAAGGACAAAATCACAACTGGCATACCACGCTTTAGAAAATGCCAAATTACATGCGCCGGAAAGTCTTATAACAAGAATAAATAAAGCAATATCCGAATTAAAAATGTCAGGCATAAGGGTTGATAATACCGATGAATTCTACAAAAATATTTTAAAAGAGTCCAAACCCTATAAATCATATATTTCTTTTCCTGACGGACATGGAAATATGGCAATTATTTTTTCAAGAAGAAGAGAAAATAAATCTATTCAGTTTTTGGCAGTAGTTGTAAATCCGAGATACGGAATATTAGATGCTTTTGGATTTAACACAATGACAGAACAAGATTTTTACAGAGTTATTGATAAATTCTATAATTATCAGGAAAGATACGAAATTAAACCGGAAATTGTAAAATATATACTTGAGCAATCGGAAAAAAGTTCTTATGAAAATAACGAGTCAATTCCATACGAATATATATGCTGGCAAAGCATTCTTCTTGATATAGAAGAAGAAAAACCAAATCTTGAATTGGAAAAGAAAGAATTGAACCAAAAAGAGATAGATTCACTTTGTTTAAGTGATTATGTTCAAAATTGGTTTTTTGACGAAATAACTTCAGAAACTTTTAAAAATTTCATAGATAAAATGTCTAAATCATACAAAGAAAACAATTTTGATATTGATCCGGATAAATTTATCGCCGATAATTACGATAGCATATATACCGCTGAAGAGTTGGCATACAAATTAGTAACTTTTAGTATAGCCGCATATTTAAGATACTTAAAAGGTGATATAGATCTTGCTCAAAAGTTTTATTCATTAGGATCTAACTATCAATTTCTTACAAACATTATTCGCAAAAGTATTTATGAATATTATGTCGGGAAAAGATATGTTCTCAAAAACCAAAAACAAACAACAAAAGTTTTTGCAAAACCTAAAACCGATAATGCAGACAGCTTTAAACTTCTGCAATTAGACCTTATAATAACAAGCCTTGAAGCTAGGTGGGTGGATAATGAATAAAATAATGGCTTTAGATGTTGGGACAAAACGGATTGGAATTGCTTTAAGCGATTTTTTGCACGTTATAGCTACGCCGCATTCATTTATTCAAAGACAACCGGAAAAAAAAGCTATAGAAGAAATTCTCAAAATAGCCAACGAAAACCACGTAAACATTATTGTTGTAGGTGTTCCTAAGAATATGGATGATTCAATAGGATTTCAAGCAGAAGATTGTATAAATTTTTCGCAAAAAATTGTTGGTTTTGATATAATACTTGAAGATGAAAGACTAACTTCCGAAGAAGCTGAAGAGCGACTTCGTGAAAGAAAAATAGATTTCAGAAAAAATAAGGGACTTGTAGATATGGAAAGTGCCTGTGTGATACTTGAACAATATTTAGGACGGTGAATTATGAGTGAAGAATTAGAAAATGAAGCACCTCAATATGTAGAGGTATTATGGGAAGACGGAAGTGTTATAAAGTGCGAAATCTATGATGTTATAGATTTTGAAAACAAAACATACGCTCTTTTAATTCCATATGGCGAAGAAGATAATGATGATGCTGAAGTTATCATTATGGAATATGTTGAAGAAAATGAAGACTCAGGATACTTTAAGACAATTGAAGATGAAGCTGAATTTAACAGAGTTTGTGACTACGTTCAAACAGAAGAAGCCTACTTAGACGAAGATGAGGACGAAGAATAGTGTTTGAGCGTTTTACCGAAAAAGCCGTTAATGTAGTAAGTGAAAGTCAACGTATAGCTAAACAAATGGGATGCAGTGAAGTAATGCCGGAGCATCTTTTGCTGGGACTTGTAAATGAAGCAAAAGGAGTTTCTCTTAAACTTTTCAGAAATGCAGGAATAACAGCAGATAATATAAAATCTGACATTGAAAAGTATGTAATAAAATCAGGCAAGTCATATGAAAATATTCCGTTTAGTCATTCCTACAAAGACATATTAAAACATACTCTTGATTTAGCGAGCAAATCGGGAAATACTAATATTTTATTTGAACATCTATTTTTATCCGTAATTACGGATAAAACATCTAATGTTCAAACTATTTTGAACAAATTTGATTTTGATACGTACAACGCAAGAGAAATTCTTACAAAATTAGTTCAGAAAAAAATAAAAAAACTTTCTCATCCTGAGGAGGAAGAAGATATTGAGAAAGGCAGCTTTGAGTCAATTTATGAAGGCGAACAAATATCAGAAATTTTTGACAGGGCTGTTTCAAAATTATCAGCAAAAGGATATGAGATATTAGGCACGGAACAAATTTTGGCATCAGTTTTAGAATCAAAAGAGTCGGAATTAGTCAAAACAATCGGTAAATATGGACTTGATGCCGATGTTTTTGAACAAAAACTTGCAGAACAACAATCCCGACAATCTGAATATGAAGGCAAAAAAATAATTTTCACCCCTAACGCTTTTGCAATGATGAACATGGCTCTGCAAACTGCTAAAGAACTCGGTTCTTCCGTAGTTACGCCTGAACATATTATACTAAGCATTCTTAAAACAAAACGCGGTATTGCTTATGATATTATTAAATCGCTTAATATCAATGAGGATAAATTAACAGAAGATATTTTAAAACCGATAGAAAAACAAATGCCTGAAATATTATCTGTTATGAAATTTGCAAAAGAAGAAGCAAGAAGAATAGGACGAAACGTTGTAGGAACAGAGATGTTTTTACTCGGAATAATTGCGGAAGGTACAAGTGTTGCTTTTGAAGTATTGAATGATTTGGAAGTAACAATGAAAGATGCACGCATTGTTGTGGAAAATCTGGTCGGATACGGTAATGAATATTTTGACAAAGAAATTGTTTTTACAAATCGCGCCAAAAGAGTTCTGGAAAGAGCTTGGCTATCGGCAAAAAAGGCTGATAAACAGAAAATAGAAGCATCTGACCTTTTGCTTGCAATCTTAAATGAACCAACATCTCTTGCTATGAAAGCGTTAGATCAATTAGGTGCAGATGCAATTGAAATCCGACACGGAATTAACAATGATAAAAAGAATAGCTGAATTTTTAAAAAATAATGATTTACAAGATAAGACAATAATTGTCGGGTTTTCCGGCGGATATGATTCAATGTGCCTTTTGGATATTTTGTATAAAATAAAACAAAATTCCGATTTTGACGATTTAAATATAATAGCCGCTCATTTTAACCACAATTGGAGAGGCGAAGAATCTCTAAAAGAGCAGGAAGTTTGCAGACTTTTTTCAGCATCACGCGGGTTTGAATTTTATACAAAAAATGCTCCGGCAAACATAAAAAAAACTGAAAATGATGCAAGAATTGCAAGATACGAATTTTTTGAAGAAGCCTATGAAGAGTATGATGCAGATGCTGTTTTTACTGCACATAATAAAGATGACAACGCAGAAACAGTCTTGTATAGAGTAACAAAAGGCACCGGAATAATCGGACTCAGAGGAATAGCAGAAAGAAGAAAATATTTTTACAGACCGCTGTTAAAAACATACCGTAAAGAAATTATTCAATACTGCTGCGATAATAACCTTACTCCAAATAATGATTCCTCTAATGAAAATACTTCTTATAAAAGAAACTACCTTAGAATTAACGTAATTCCGGCGTTAGAAAAAATCAATCCTGAAGTTAAAGAAGCTTTGAATATTCTTGCAGAAAACGCTGTAAGTGATAACTCTATAATAGAAGAATATTTGTCCGAATTTAGAGATAAAATATTAGACAACGATTCAATAAATGTAACTGAATACAAAAAATTGTCATCTCCTGTAAAAAAAAGATTTGTTTATGAATTTATTCAAAATTTGGGGCTTGATTATGATTCAAAAAAAATAAATGAATTGTATAATTTTATAGAGTTAAATATAAATAAAAGAAATGGCAGCACAATATCTTTAAATACATCACAATGGTTGTATGTTGATGAAAAAATAGCAGAAGTAATTCCCCATAAAACAACTTCTTTCATAGACAAACTGAATCCTATTTACATACAAAAAGAAGGCGAATATAAATTCGGAAATAAAATATTTACGCTGAAAAAATATGATGAAAATAAATTATTTGTCTTTCCTAATTCAACAGCAAATTTTGCATACGTTGACTTAACAAATACAAAGTTTCCGCTGATTTTACGTTCAAGATGTGATGGCGACGTTATTATACCGTTTGGAATGAAGGGTTCAATGAAACTTAAAAAATTTATGAATTCAAAAGGTGTTTCAAGACACAAAAGAGATGACATTCCGCTTTTATGCAGCGAAAAAGAGGTTTTATGGGTTGCCGGCGTAGGACTCAGTAACCGAATCGGAGTAACTCATACTCCCAGCCATGTAATAGAAATTCAAGATATATAAGGATAAATATATGACGATAACAAACGAAATTAAACCTATATTTACAGAAAAATTGATTCAAGAAAAAATAATAAATTTATCAGAAAAAATAAATAATATTTATAAAAATGAAGAACTATACTTGATTTGTGTTTTAAAGGGTTCTGTAATGTTTACGGTTGATTTGGTAAAACATTTAAAAATGCCTGTTAAAATGGAATTTATACGACTTTCAAGCTACGGTTCAGGAACAATATCCAGCGGAAAGGTTAATGCAGTAGATATTTCTCTTCCGGATCTTAATAATAAAGATGTTCTTATAATTGAAGACATTGTAGATACCGGACATACCGCAAAATTTCTTATTGATTTTCTAAACAATAATTTTAAAACTAAATCGCTTAAATTTTGTTCATTATTAGATAAAAAAATAAAACGGGAAGTGGATATTGATCCTGATTATTATTGTTTTGAAGTTGATGATAAATTTTTAGTCGGATACGGTTTGGATTTGGACGGATATTACAGGAATTTGCCTTATATAGGATATATTGAACAATAGTAAATATATTAAACAATAAAAAAGGCTTGCAAAATTGCAAGCCTTTTTTTTGTAAATATAATAATATTAACGTTTTGAGAATTGGAATCTCTTACGAGCTCTTTTACGACCGTATTTCTTACGTTCTTTAACACGTGCATCACGAGTTAATAAACCTTCAGATTTTAGAACGTTCTTGTATTCTTCATTAGATTTAAGAAGAGCACGTGATATACCATGTCTGATTGCTGCTGCTTGCGCAACTATACCGCCACCTATTGCTTTTACTCTTACATCATATTTGTCTTGATTTTCAGTAAGAACAAGCGGTCTATAAATCATCATCTCAACTGAAGGCATATTTCCGATATAATCAGCTAATTTCTTTCCGTTTACAAAAATTCTGCCTTTTCCTTTTACTAATTTAACAACTGCGATAGCACATTTTCTTCTGCCTGTTGCCATTATTTCTTTAGAATCTGCCATAATTACTTAGCCTCCTTTTCTAATAAAATTGGCTTTTGAGCAGCATGAGGATGCTCTGAACCACAGTATACTTTTAACTTAGTAAATTGAGTGTCGCCTAAAGTATTGTGTTGCAACATACCTTTAACAGCTTTTTCAATCAACTTTGTTGCATCTTTTTCACGAACTTCTTTAACAGAAGCTGCTTTTAATCCTCCCGGATAACCGGTATGATGATAATATATTTTATCTGTTTCTTTTTTACCTGAAACTAACACTTTTTCTGCGTTGATTACTATTACTAAACCACCTGCATCAACGTTTGGTGTGTACTCAGGTTTATTTTTACCTCTTAAAATGTTAGCAATACGAGTAGCTAAACGACCAAGATGTTCACCTTCTGCATCGATTAAATACCACTTTCTTTCTACTTCA
>CAJOPY010000097.1 GCA_905236505.1 Candidatus Gastranaerophilales bacterium | reverse complement strand
CGGTGATTTGAAAGCCAAAAAATGCAAAAAAATAAGAATCACGTATATTTGCCTTTTAGACGAAAATTGCCTCCCGTTTTGGTGTTTTATTGTGCCGGGGAAATAAGTTTAGACTATAAACAGAATATTTTTGATATTTGATTTTTTTATTTGTTTGTTAAAACCAGTCAAAAATTGTATATCCGTGTGCATCTGTGCTTCCGGTTTTAATAATATTGTATTTATCTGCCGTTTTATTTATAAAGATTTTATATTTATCATATTCTCGTCCCAAATACTTACGTTCGCGGAATTTATCATATACTTGATAGTGTCCCTCAGTAAACAAAGGCTTTTGGCTTAGTGATGAATATTCCTTAAAAAGAGTGTCTATGTATTTATATTTTTTATCCTTTAAATGAACCGTGTATCTAAGCGGATGGGCAATTCCGGGTATACCGTATTTTGACATCATTTTTATTACAGCGGTAAATTCTCTGTCGTGTGTTCCACGATTAGCTTTATCTTTCAAATTTTTTTTATAAAATTCTTTGTTTAAAAATTTGTCATAAGGATTGATACACCAAGTAAGAACGTGTATTTCAACAGGTTTTTTTGAAAACTCTGTTTTATATTTGGTATAAATTTCAATTCCGGTAATTATTTTTATATTTTTGTACTTGTTTGGATTTTTTTGTAAAACTTTTATAACATCTTTTGCGCCTAAAACTGTATTGTGATCTGTTATTGCAATATACATAAACCCGTCTTTTAAATTTTTTTCGGCATAGTTTTGAGCATAATCCATACGAAATTTTACTGATACTTTTCCGTCTGAATTGAGTGTGTGAGTGTGTAAATTTGCGCGAAAAATACCGTTTTTAATGTTTTTGGAGCTAGGAGTATAAATTTGAGAATTTTCGTTATTTGATTTTATAAATTCAAGAAGTTCTTCTTCTCCGACTAACGGACGCAAATTTTCCAACTTGTAAAACGGATTATGAGATGCTTTAATTATCGTTTTTTTATATTCCAAATCTTGCATAGGTTCGGATATTTTATATCTGTTATAATTCCAAACAAAAACGGCTGTTGCTAGTAAAAACAATGCAATTAAGAGTTTTATGATTTTTTGTTTTTTCATATAAATCCTTATAAAATTTGTATTAATTCTTGATAAGAATTAACAATTTCGCAATTTAATCCGAGTTTTTGAGGAGTAACATCAAGAACTGTTTTGTTTTCTTTTACCGCATAAATTTTTTTAGACAATTTATTCATACACATTGGCGGAATGCTGCCCAAAGAATTATACGGCATAATCAAAAAATCCAAGTCACTAACAGATATACCGACCTCACGAATTTGGGGTGCCTGATTTAATCCGAGTAAAATGCATGGCAAAAATGTCGGAGTAATGTATTCTGCAGAACACTTTGCATCAACAATATTTGTTGTAATACTTATATTTTCAAAAGCCGGAGAGTGAGCACAAGGAATATTAAGTTCTTTTGAAATATAATGAGAAATAATGGCTTCTACCCCTCCTACAGGATCAACCCCGCTGCCTGAGGCATAATCTTCACTTTCATCCTCAGGAAACGCACAAACAATAGCTATAGCATTCGCTCCCTTTTCTATAAGTTTTTCCGAAGCCTTTTTTATATCACTTAAATTTGCGACATTTCCGACTGAAGCGCCTGATGAGTCAATAAAAAACTCCACGCCTGCAGCTTTTTCTGTAACTTCATATCCGATAATATCAATTCCATATACGGTTTTTACCGCATTTGTAGTATTTATATGAACGTTTAAAACACTTTTTGATATGGCTTTATCATATACAATACCGATCTTATTTTTTTTTACAGGATTTAATCGGCATTCTCCTTTAAAAAATTTGTCCAGAGTATACCCTTCAACATAAAGCATTTTTTCATTTATTCCTGAAAAACAAGCAGCATTAACAACATTTGGATTTACTATAAGTCGGCACTTTTCCGAGACCATTCTCGCCCAAACACTTGCATCACCGGCATAACCACCGATACTTGCTCCAACACCTGTAGGAACTATAAAAGCTCCGAGTTTTTCTCCCTTATAGCTCAATTTTTATAATCCTTTTATATGATTAATCGGCCAAAATACAAATACTGCACGTCCTATAAACCTTTCTTTGGATAAAGTTCCCCAAAAACGACTATCTAAAGAATTTCCTCTGTTATCACCCATCATAAAGTATTTTCCTTCCGGAATAACAAGCGGTCCGCAGTTCATATCGGATTTACATTTATGAAAATCGTATTCACTCATTATATATTCTTCTTTTAGCGGTTTATCATTAATATAAACTCTGTATGCACCGTTTTTTTCTTGTTTTATTTCTAATTTTTCACCCGGAAGTCCGATTACACGTTTTATATATGCAACATCTTTACAGAAAAATCCTGTTAAACGTTTAAATACTGCAATAGGATTTGTTTCCAATTTTACAAACGGCGGATAAAAAATCATAATATCACCACGTTTGGGTGTGTTTTCAAATGAATGATTCTTTATTATATTAGGAAATTTTGTTAACTTTTCAACTACAATTCTATCACCTTCGTTGAGTGTAGGCTTCATTGAACCTGAAGGTATCCAACGAAGTTCTGCAATAAAGAATCGGATTAATATAACCGCAATTACAACAAATACAATTGTATCCCAAGTTTCTTTTGCTCCCGCTTTTATTTTTTCTTTGTCTATCATATTTTACGTAATAACTCCTTAATACTTTGTTTATATTGATTTTCAGGAAAATTTTCTAAGATACTCTCAATTCTTACTATATAATTATCTGTTAAATATTTAGTTTTTTCAATACCAAAAATGTCATACGCTGTTTTGACACCATTTTGCTTATCGTTTATAGCAGAATCTTTGTTTAAATCATTTTTTATTTGGAAAAATATGCCGAACTCTTTTGCAAGCATTTGTGCAATATCAGTATCTAATCCTGTAAGTTTTGATACGGATTTAAGTATAGCTATATACAAACTTGCAGTTTTTCCTTCACATATTTTTATGTAGTTATCTTCTGAAGGAATTGTGTTGCGTAATGACATCTGTAAAAGTTCTGCTTCACTCATTTTTTCGGTACATTTTGTGAAAAAAGATAGTATTTCACAGTTATTTATATTCAAAATTTTATTAACCGCTTTTGTAATTAAATAATCACCATATAAAACAGATACTTTTGGAGAAATTTTATAAGCTATTGTTTTGACTCCTCTTCTAAATTCGGATTCATCAATAACATCATCGTGAAGCAAAGATGCATTATGAATTAATTCTCCCGCTGATATAATATTTATAACATCATCGGTAATTTTTGCATGATTAGCTTTTAAATATAATAAAGCTAAAATTGTTCGTATTTTTTTAGAAGGAGTTTTAAGAAATAATTTAAGTTCATTAAAGAGCTTGTTATTATCAATAATACCGCTAAAATTTCTATCTGCTCTCTCTAACTCTTCTTTAATTAGTTCTTTTATAGTTTCCATAAATACTATACTATCACGAACCGATTTTACGTAATAGTATCCGATTAAACAAAAAAATATTTAAAATAGCAAATTATTTTTTTTGGGGTTTTAATATAAAAACAAAGGAGTAAAATATGAATAACATCACAACTAACAACAACCTAAATTTCGGCTCACTGAATGTAATCAACAAGCACAGACTTAATCCGCGTTGGACAAACATAGAACACTTGTACAACAAAACAGATAAAAATCCGCAAGATGTTCTAAAACTTTGGCTTGAAAATTCTAAAATCTTTTATGATTATGAGCATCCGACCAATTCTTTATTTGATTCTTGCGGAGTAATACTTCGTGACGGAGTTGAAAAACTTGAAGCAATTAAATCTGATTCTGAATTGGTAAAAAAATTACAAAAGCTTGTAGAAATATGCAAAGGAGATTATCGTAAAACTCCGGAATGTCAAGGATGCATAGACAAAATAACTTCTGCTGCCGGTGAATCCAAAAAAGATACTTTTTCATTAGCATTTGCTGAAAAACGAGCAGAATTGCGTGACGTAGAATTTAGCAAAGACAATATTTTTCACCATATTGAAGTAATTATATAAATGAATCTTAACTATTTCTTGCAGATATACTCTTTTTATAGTAGTGTTTATATATTAGGACAAGAAAGAGGATTAAAATATGAACACAACTATTGAAAAACAAGAGGGAAATATCGTTAAGGTAGATATTGAGATCCCTGCAAAAGATGCAATTTCATACTACAACAATGCAGCTAAAAAAATAGCTCAATATGTTAACATTCCGGGTTTTAGAAAAGGTAAAGCACCGAGAAATATTGTTGAGCAAAATATCGGAGAAGAAAGAATTAAACATGAAGCTCTTGAAACAGCTCTGCCGAGAATTTTTTCCGATGTTATAAGAGAAAATAGCTTTGATGTTGTTGCTCAACCTTATGTTGAATCATATAATTTTAAAATCGGTGAAGATTTAAAAATTGTTGCGAAAATAGAATTAAGACCTGAAGTAAAATTAGGTGACTATAAAGGAATGACACTTGAAGTTGAAGGGTATAAAATAGAAGAAGATGCTATGCAAAAATCTTTGGATGGTATGATGAAACAACACGCAACAACAGTTCTTGTAACTGACAGAAATACAAAAAACGATGATATTATTGTATTTGATTTTGAAGGTTTTTCAAACGGTGAAAAAATTGAACACGGTGATGCAAAGAATTTTACAATGGATCTTGCAAACTCATCTTTTATTCCGGGATTTGCGGAACAGCTTGTTGACAGACCGCTTGGTGAAGAATTTGATATAGAAGTAAAATTCCCTGAAGAATATCATGAAAAGAAACTTGCCGGACAGCCGGCAACATTTAAGTGCAAAATAAATGAAATCAAAACAAAAGTTTTTCCGGAATTAAATGATGAATTTGCACAAAAAATAGGACCTTTTAAGACAGTTGATGAATTAAAAGCAGATATCCAAAAATATTTGGAAAACCAAAAAAAGGATATAGATAAAGCAAATTCTGAAAAGGCTATATTTGAAAAAGTTGTAGCGTCAGCAGAAGTTGACATTCAACAATCTATGATAGACAGAGAAGCTGATGAACTTGTTGCCGAATATAAAGAAAAACTTGCACAACAAGGATTTACTTGGGAACAGGCTCTGGAAGCTCATGGATATGACGACATTATGAAACAACTAAAAGAAGATGCACTTGTTAGAGTAAAAAATTCACTTGTAATTGATAAAATTGCAAAAGAAGAAAATATAACTGTTTCACAAGCAGATTTCGGTGCAAAATTAACAGAGTTATCACAAATGTATCAAATAGATCCGAATACTATGATAAAGCAGCTTTCTCAAACACCCGGTGTGTTCAATGTCTTATCTCAACAGGCACTAAACGAAAAAGTTACTAAGTTTTTAGCTGATAATAACACAGTTAATTTGAAATAAATAAAAATATAAAAACAAGGAGGGTAAAAAATCTTATTTAAGCGGATGTGCACCCTCCTTTTTTTACTACAATCAGTTTAAGAGATATATTTTTCTTGTTTCTAAAGAAAAACATAAAATATCGGAAATGTTATGAATATAAAAAAGCGCAACGAAGAAATAATAAAAAGTTTTGAAACAATGATAAATACTGCAGATATTGAACTTGCAGAAAAGCTGGTTGATTCTAATGCTCCGTTTTATACACCTGCCAGTCCGGAGCCTCTATATGGAGGAAAAGGGTATTTATCGGTTGTACATTGGATGAGGAAATCTTTTTCGGATGTTCAGTGGAAGATTAAGGACATGGCAGCGGACGAAAATAAAGTGGCTGTATGGTGGAATTTAACAGGAACTCATGACGGAACTTTTATAAATTTCCCGCCAACGGGTAAAAAAATTTCTGTTTGTGTAATGAATTTTTATTATATTAATAAAGAAGGAAAAGTTATAAATGATGTTGCGGCAGAGGGTATGATAGGGATATTCCGTGCAATAGGCGCTATGTAATAGTTGCAATTCTTTTTCCCAAATCGTACGCATCTTTTAAGTCTTTTGGGAATTGCTCTTCTCTTACTTTTGCTTTATGTTTTTCGTCAAATAAATCTATATCATATTTTGAATAGTCCGTAAATTGATAAGTATCACAAGAATACAAAGCTTCTGAGTATCCGAAAACGTGATTTAAGATGTTTACGTTATCATTCAATATTGTCGGATAATTGTATTTTTCCATCCATTCTTTCGGGCAATTCATTGTAAAAATAACACCTGTAGGAATAACTTTGGGTCTTAAACTCTTTAAACCTCCGTTTTTTTTATCAACAAGATATGTATGAACCGGAAATAATAGCCGCTCCAAAAAACTTCTGAATATCCCTGTCGGATATGAAAAATACACCGGAGAACCCATAATTATACCGTCTGAGTTAATACATTTTTCCAAAACAGGTCTTAAATCATCTTTTACGGCACATACACAATTTGTAATAGCTCCTTTTCGTTTGCAGGCGAAACAACTTAAACAGCCTTTAAAGCTGATATCGTATAAATTTATATATTCGGTTTCTGCGCCTTCCGATTCTGCTCCTTTTTGTGCTTCTTTTAATAGTTGCGCAGTATTAAAATTTTTTCTGGGACTGCCGTTTAGCAATATAATTTTTTTCATGTTCCCTCCGATTTTATATTCAACTTTATATTTATACAAACACAAAATTAATACAATTCATTGCATATTGATTATTAATATTTATGCCTTCTTGCATGTATATGTAAACATATGATATAATACTTTGGTATTTGTAAAAAAGGATAGTACTTTGGGCTTTTTTGAAAATCTGAAAAAGTTTAAATCCCGTCTTGATGAGGTAGATTCTTCCGTTTATACAGGGAGTAAATCTCTTCTGGAGGTTTATGAGCGAAATGCCAAATTAGAGGCAGAGATAGAACAGCGAACTAAAGAGCTTGACAGAGCAAACAAACAAATGCTTACACTGCAGCACATATGGAATATGATGAATTCATCAGAGCCGTTGTCAAGTGTATTAAACGCAATTGTGAACAGTTTGCAAGGAGAGCTTGGATATGTATACAGTTTTATAATACAGCCTAAGTTAGAAGGCGGAGATAGTTATATTCAAATAGCTGCTTCTTCAAGAGATGATTTCACGGCAAAGTTTCAACAGCATTTTCATTGTAAAATATCCGATTATAAAATGGTTTATCCGCAAATCAGCGCATTAAAAGATGCAGTTATCAATAACACAATTTATCAATCTTCAAATCTTACTGAATTAATCGGCGGTTTTATTCCGGAGTTAAAATCCGAAAACTTGGCAAAATTTTTTACTGACGCAAATATGAGGTCATATATTTTTGTTCCATTGACCTCAAAACAAGTTCATTTTGGTTCACTTATAGTATTTTCATCACGGGAAAAAATCAGCGGAAGTGAACTTAATTTTTTAAATCTTTTTGCAAAACAAATAGAACTTGCAATAACTATAGCGGATTTGTTCCAAGCTGTAAAGGCGCAAGCGGTAACAGACAGTATGACAGGTCTTTATAACAGAAGATATTTTGAAGAATTTATAAAAAAAGAGGCAATTCGTGCAGAGCGTCAAAATCAGCATTTTACTGTTATAGGATTAGATTTGGATCACTTAAAACAGATAAATGACGTATACGGTCATAACTATGGTGATATTGCAATAAAAGCTATTGCGGAAGTGCTGAAAAATAATGCACGTTCAATTGATATAGCAGCCAGAATGGGCGGCGAAGAGTTTAACCTTATATTGCCCGGTGTTGATTCGGCAGGAGGACTGGTTGCAGCAGAACGTATAAGAAAAGCAATTGAAGGAACGGAGCTTGAAAAAATAGGACATATAACAGCAAGCGTAGGTGTAGCAACATATTTAGAGCACACGGAAGATTTGGATGAATTGCTTGAACTTACTGATATCGCAATGTACGAATCAAAACGTAATGGCAGAAATAGAGTTACACTTGCAAAATCTGTTCATGAAACTTCTTGGCAAGACGTAGCGATAAAAACATTTATAGATATTTTGACAAAACACAGAATACCGTTAGATGAAACAACAGCTAAACTTTTAACTCAAAAGTTGCAAGAGATGAATATAAATAACCAAAAGCTATATCAAGTTGCAGATGCGCTTGTTTCTGTGTATAACCCTGATCACGCAGACGGAGCGGTTAAGCATAAAGTTCAGCTTGCTACATTGCTTGCAAAAAGGTATGATTTGTCTAAATCAGATATTGATAAGTTAAAAATAGCAGTGTTACTTTATGATATCGGAAATACAATGCTTCCGAAAGAAATATTGAATAAAAAAGAGCCGTTAAGCGAGGAAGATAAGGATTATATAAAACAACACCCGATAATTGCAGCAAGAGAGATATTAAAACCAATATCAAATATAACAGATATTATCCCTATAATTGAAAACCACCATGAGAATTGGAACGGAACAGGATACCCCAATAAAAAATCGGGAACGGATATTCCTATAGAATCTCAAATTATTCTTATAGTTGATTCTTATTTTGCACTGTTGGAAAAACGACCGTATAGAGATGCAAAAACAAAAGAAGCTGCTATAAAAATCATAATGAGCGAGATAAACAGCAAGTGGAGTGAAAAACTTGCAAAAGAGTTTATATCTATAGTAAAAGATGAAATTGATATCTAATTTTTAATTCAAAATCTGATTACTCCCTCCCTCAAGAGGAAGGGCTAGGGAGGGTGGGCAATAAGTCATTTGTACTAACTTAAGATTTTTCAAAATATAACTACATTTTATAACACACAAAAATACATTAACAATTAAAGTATACAAATCTTGTCATTGCGAAGGCGGTTAGCCTGAAGCAATCCAGCTAATT
>CAJOPY010000096.1 GCA_905236505.1 Candidatus Gastranaerophilales bacterium | reverse complement strand
TTCAAAAGAGTTACCTTACAAGAAGTATGCAAGATAGGAGTGTTGAAAGATGAGAATTAGACGTGGAAATGTATGTCGCAACAGACATAAAAAGATATTAAAACTGGCTAAAGGTTTTAAAGGCGCAAGAAGCAGAATATTCAAAGTAGCTAATATTGCTGTTATGAAAGCTCTTAAGTATGCTTATCGTGACAGACGTGCTACTAAACGTAATATGCGTCGTTTATGGATTGTTAGAATTAATGCTGCAGTTAGAGAACAAGGTATGAGCTATTCAAGATTTGTTAATGCTTGCAAAAAAGCAAATATACAAGTTAACAGAAAAATGCTTGCTGACCTTGCAGTTAACGATAAAGAAGCTTTCCTAACTGTTGTTGAAACAGCAAAAAGCGCTCTTTAATCTATATAATAACAATGGAGCAAGATTAATTTGTATAATCATTATAACTAAAAACACATGGCTTTGTGCCATGTGTTTTTGTTTATAACTTAAAAGGAGAAAATTTTACATTGTATAAACAAAGTTTTGTCCCTCAGCGCTGACTTGAGATTCCGCTGACAGTGCTTGTTTTGAGAAGAACATTTGTTTTGCATATGCTTGAATTTCCGCATTATACGCTTCTTGGTCAAATATATTTTCGTGGTTTTTTAAATATTCATCAATAGGTTTTAGCCATCCGAACATTAAATCATACGCAGTATCTGCAAACTGTTCTAAAACTCTGTCACCGATTCCAAGTTCAGCAAGCTTCTCAGATAATGTCAATGTAAGCAGACCGCTATTCTTTACATGCTCCTCTGCGCGCTTAATGTCTGCTTCAGCCATTTTCGCTTCCGCATTTTCAAATGCGGTATATTGGCGCTCCGTATACGTACGATAATTGTTTAAAAACGAATTAAGATTGAATGCTTCTGCCATTTTTTGGTCCCTATCCTTTGTATTATATTTATCGGCATTTTTTTTTGAAACTTTAGTATTTTGAGAAAAATCTTTACAAAAATTTACAAATAAAATTTTAATGTTTTGATACAAATAATTGAATATAAAAATTATTGCTGATAATCTTTTATTGTGGAGGGTGCACGATAATGACAACATCATATACTGATAAAAAGAAACAAAGAACTGATGATGTATCTCAATTAATGCCTCAAAATACGGAAGCGGAAGAGGCAATTTTGGGTGCTATTTTGGTTAACCCTTCTTGCATGAATAAAATTGTTGAAAAACTAAGACCGGAATCATTTTATAAACCTGCTAACAGGTATGTATATGAAGCTATGCTTCAATTGTATAACAGTGATGATAAAATAGATATTGTATCCGTATCCGATGTCTTGAACATGAATCAAAAGCTTGAATTGGTTGGCGGAAGGGCATTTATAAACGATTTAAGTTACAACACAATTACAACAGCTAACGTTGAATATTATGCCAAAATCGTTCAGGAAAAAGCTATAAAGCGTTCGCTGATTAATGCAGGTTCTGAAATTGTATCATCAGGATATGATTTAAATCCGATAGAAGAATCTTTAGAGCAAGCAGAAAAACTTATTTTTGATATAGCTTCCCAAAAAGCAACAAAGTCAATTGTTTCAATAAAAGATATTGTATATGATGTTTATGAAAAAATTGAAGAAAGGGCTAATAATAAAGGTCAACTCTCAGGAATTTCAAGCGGTTTTTATGAGTTAGATACTTACACAAACGGGTTACAAAAATCGGATTTAATTATACTTGCAGCCCGTCCGGCAATGGGTAAAACAGCATTTGCGCTAAATATTGCACAAAATGTTGCACTCAGAGCAAATACCCCTGTTGCAATATTTTCTCTAGAAATGTCCAAAGATCAGTTGGCTCAAAGATTGATGTGTTCTGAAGCCGAAGTTGACACTCAAAGATTAAAAACCGGTAATATGCAGGCAAAAGATTGGGAAAAAATGGCAACAGCTATGGCGAATTTGTCTGAATCCAAAATATATATTGACGATACAGCAGGTGCAACAATAACAGATTTAAGAGCAAAATGCAGACGATTAGCCATGACCGAAAAAAATCTTGGGCTTATTGTTATAGATTATCTTCAACTTATAGATACCGGTAAAGAAGACAGAACGCAAGCTATTGCAAGTATTTCAAGAGGATTAAAAATTTTGGCAAAAGATTTAAATGTGCCTATTTTAGCTCTTTCTCAGCTCTCACGTGCAGTAGAAAGCAGAACAGATAAAAGACCAATGTTGTCTGATTTAAGGGAATCCGGTTCAATAGAGCAGGATGCCGATATAGTAATGTTTATTTATCGTGATGAATATTATAAAAATGCGAATGATGAAGAGGATGATGCCGAAAAAGCAGCAAATAGAGGTGAAGCCGAAATTATCATTGCAAAACACAGAAACGGACCGGTCGGAACAATAAAATTGTTATTTCAGGGCAGTATTACTAAATTTAAAAATCCGATAACTACTAAAACAGATGTCTTTTAGAATTTTATAAGAAGGTTATATGTCATATTTTTCAATATTAGTATTAGCATTTGCTTTGTCGGTAGATGCAGGTGCAGTATCTTTTTCGTACGGAATAAAATATCAAAATGAAAGAATGAAAAATGCTTTGCTTTTAGGAATATATACCGGCGTTTTTCAGGGAATAATGCCTGTATTAGGATATTTTGCGGCTACTCCGGTTAAAAATTATATTCAGCCGTACTCTAAAGTCATTATATTTACGATATTTTTCTATTTAGGAATAAAATTTATATCGGAAGCTTTTCAAAAAGACAGACAAAAGGAATTGTGTATAAGTACAAAGTGTTTAATATTAATAGGAATTGCAACAAGCATAGACGCATTCTCCGCAGGAATAACTCTTTTACTTTCCGGTAACCGAATTTTTAAGCCGGCTTTATTAATATCTTTTATAACATTTGTAAATGCTTATACAGCATTTTATATAGGCGGAAAAATTAGGCATAAAACGGTTAAGTGGCCGGAAGTCTTGGCAGGAGTTTTACTTATAATGCTCGGAATCAAGGGGTTAGATATTTTATAAGCAGGTCGGTGGTAATATTTTATTTTCCGATCGTATAGCCGAAGTATTTACAATAGTTTAACTGTCAAAAGTATGCACAACATATTTCTTCATGATAAAATAACTGATAGAGGGAGAATAACATGTCAATTTTCATAATGATACTTTTATTAAGTTTGCTTATATTAGTACACGAAGCAGGTCATTTTATCGCTGCAAGAGCTTTTGGTATAAAGGTAGATAAGTTTGGTTTCGGATTACCCGTAGGACCGACGTTATATAGAACTAAAGTCGGAGATGTTGAAGTTTTAGTCCATGCTTTGCTTTTAGGAGGATACGTTTCTTTTCCTGATGATGAAAAAGACTGTGATCTTCCGAAGGATTCTCCCGAAAGATTTGTAAATAAGCCTATTTGGCAAAGGGTTATTGTTGTATCTGCAGGTGTAATTGCAAATGTTTTATGCGGAATTGCGCTTGTAATGCTTGTTGCAATTTATACGGGAAAACTTCCTTCAGGGAATTATGAGGTTTATGCTGCGGATATCAATGCTCCTTCAGAAGCTTCAATATGGAAGTCCGGATTAAAAGTAGGTGATAGAATAATAAAAGTTAACGGTACCGAAATAAATAATGTATATTCACTTATTACAATCACCAAAAACAGTGCCAAAAATAACGGTTATGTAACAACCGAAGCTGTAGAAAAAAACTATAACGCGATAAAAGAACTCAATCCCGGATTATCCAGAGATGAAGTTATACCCAAAGACATTGCATTAAGATTACCTAAAAATCTTGCTCAGGATATAGTTACAATGGATAAATATGCCGCAAAAGGTGCAAAATATTACAAACCCGCAGGTGAAAAAGTTAGTGACAGTATAAGTGAGCTTACAAAAATTACAGAAGGAAAAAATGTGTATATATCTGACGGAAAATATACATTGTATGAACTTGCAAAAGCATTAACAAACGGCAGTCACCCTTTAAATATAACTGTTGAACGTGATAATAAAATAATAGATTTAAATCCTGTTTATCCTGATGAAAAAGGATTAATCGGAATAGGTCTAAGTGCAAAGCAAACAATGATATCAACAAATACACCTGTATCTGTTATAAAAGAGAGTTGGATATATTTGTGGGATAACACTTATACAATGATGTATTCGCTTGGTCAATTATTTACAGGAAATATCCCGCTAAAAGATATGCATGGTGTTGTTGCAATTACCAAAATAGGCGGAGATATGATAGAAAAAAGCGGGAAATCTTCGGGAATTTTGCTTGCAGCACTTATCTCAATGAACTTAGCAATATTAAATATACTTCCTATACCGGCTCTTGATGGCGGACATTTAATGTTTTTAACGTTAGAAAAGATTATGAGAAAGCCTGTTGATGAAAAAATTATAGAACTTGTTTCAACTGTCTTTTTCTCGCTTCTGATTATACTTATGATTGTAGTTGTATTTAATGACATAACACTTCTTGTAAGAAAGTGATTAAGCTATTAATCGTCCGTATATAACCCTGTCAATTCCCGCTAAATCCTTTATGATATTGACATCACAGAAGTATTCGTTCATGAACGCTTTAACGGATTGAGCTTCACCTATTCCAAGCTCAAAAATCAGCCAGCCGTTCGTATTTAAATACTTTGGCGCTTCCGAAACAATTTTGCGATATAATTGAAGTCCGTTTTCTTCAGCAAAAAGTGCAATTTTAGGCTCGTGGTTAACTTCCGGTTGAAGCTCGGTTCCGACAGGAATATAGGGAGGATTTGAAATAATCATATCGTATTTTTCATTTTCTCTTATTTTTTCAAATAAATCAGATTTTCTAAAAACAGCTCTGTTGTTTAGATTTAACCTTGTGACATTATCAAGTGCAACCATAAGTGCATCAGATGATATATCTACCCCAAGAACAGTTGTTTCTGTATTTTTTGCTATTGTGCAAGCAATACAACCGGATCCTGTTCCAATATCCAAGACTGTCTTTAGTTTATAATTGGTTATAATATCAATTGCTTTGGTGACAAGCAGTTCTGTCTCACTTCTCGGTATTAAAACATCAGGAGTGACTTTAAAAAACTCGCCCATAAAATATGCCTCCCCTATAATATATTGAACGGGAGTTCTATCTGCCAGCCTTGCTTTGACTTTTCCATATATAATTTTTATTTGTTCTTCTGTTATTTTTCTTCCTAATACTTCATCTTTTTCAGAATAATTGCAAAAATGTTCCAAAAGCATTTTTATTTCTTTTTTTGCTTCGTTTTCATCAATTCCGGCATTAGTCATTAATTTTATAATCGTTTGAATGTTCATCTAAAATTCTTTCTATTTCATCTCTTAAGTCAAGCTTAGATAAATTAGTTACATCTTTTTGTTCTAACGAATATTTTTTGCATAATTTTTCGTAATAATAAATCTGTTTTTTAGTCGGTGCTTCTTTAGACATTTTCACTTCCTGCAAAAATTTACGCTTTTTCTTTTCGTATTCTTTTTGGGCTTCTATTATAGGACGCTGTTTTTCCTTGTATTCATAGTATTTTATACATTCTTTTATATAATCTTTTGTATCACTGAGAAAATCAGATTCTTCTATAAATTCTGCCAAAAAAGGAAATCTTGAAGAATTTATTTCTAAATAATAAGCTTGTTCTTCTAAGAATTTATTCATTAAATTTTCAGCTGAAACATGCAGATTTTGCTTAACAAGAGCACGTATATAGTTACAAATTGCTGTTTTTTGTGTTTTATCAAAATTTTGGTATATTCGATTTTTTATTTGATACATAAACAGATAATATCACATAATACTGCATTTTAAAAACAAATTATATTGCCAGTGAAATTTGTTCATGATATAATCTACTGGTGTACTTATTTAAAGGGAGATATAAATTATGGCAAAATACGTATGTTCAGTATGTGGTTACACAGTAGAAGGCGAAGCACCTGAAACTTGTCCGGTTTGCGGAGCAGTAAAGGAAGTTTTTACAAAAGTAGAAGATGGCGTTAAAGAATATGCAGATGAGCACAGAGTAGGTATAGCAAAAGATCTTGACCCTCAAATTATGGAAGGTTTAAGAGCAAACTTCACAGGAGAATGTGCAGAAGTCGGTATGTATCTTGCAATGTCAAGACAAGCAGACAGAGAAGGATTTCCTGAAATAGCAGAAGCATACAAAAGATATGCTTTTGAAGAAGCAGACCACGCATCAAGATTTGCTGAACTTTTAGGCGAAGTCCTCACAAATTCAACAAAGAGAAATCTTGAAATGAGAGCTGAAGCAGAATTCGGAGCTTGTGACGGCAAATTAAAACTTGCAAAGAGAGCAAAAGAATTAGGCTTAGATGCTATTCATGATACAGTTCACGAAATGGCAAAAGACGAAGCTCGTCACGGACGCGGTTTTGACGGACTTTTGGCAAGATATTTTGCAAAGTAAGCTTTATTATAAAAACAAACTTAAATTAATGAAAAACGGAAAACTGTTATAAATAGCAAATCTGTAGAGTTTGTCTGAAACAATTTTCCGTTTTTTAACATTAAAAAAATTCAATCCAAAAATATGCTGTAAGTATAAGGGCGGTTTAATGAGAATTAGAGAGTTAATAGAAGCAACAAATGCTGATGTAATAAGTTTAGATACAAATTCCGATAAAGATTTTTGTATATCTACTGATACGAGAACATTAAAGCCCGGCGATTTTTATTTACCTTTAAAAGGAGCTTCTTTTGACGGAGAAAAATTTATATTTCAAGCTTTTGAAAAAGGTGCCGTTGGTGCATTTTGCACAAAAGAACTTGAAACAAAAAAAACACTTCTAAAAGTGGATAATACACTCACTGCATACTTAAAACTTGCAAAATACAGGAGAAATAAAATAAATCCGACAGTTGTTGCAATAACCGGAAGTTCCGGAAAAACTACAACAAAAGAACTTATATCCTCAGTATTAAGTGAAAAATATAAAACTTTTAAAACACCGCTTAACCACAATAATGAAATAGGTTTTTGCCAAACGATTTTTGAGATGGGTGATGATACAGAAGTTTTGATTTTGGAAATGGGGATGAGAGGGCTTGGAGAAATAGAACTTTTGTCAAAATATTCAGAGCCGGATATTACTGTTATATGCAATGTCGGAACAGCGCATATAGGCAGGTTAGGTTCAAAGGAAAATATAGCTAAAGCAAAATGTGAAATTGTAAAATACCAAAGAGGCAATTTATTTATTGCACATGACGACAAACTAATAAGAGATACGGTGAACTTTTCCGGCAAAAAAATATTTTATTCGCTAAATGATGTGAATATATTAGAAAAAACTGCTAATTATTCAAAATTTATCTATAAAAATAATGAATATGAACTAAATGTCGGCGGAGATTATAATATAACAAACGCACTATCTGCAATAATTGCGGGAGAAAATATGGGACTAACACAAGAACAAATAAAAACAGGATTAAAAAAATATTCTCCGATAGAAAAGCGATGGGAAAGTGTAAATGCAAACGGAATAGAAGTTATAAATGACAGCTATAATGCAAACCCTGAATCTATGCGAGCTTTTATAGATACTATTTGTGAACTTTATCAAAATTACACAATTGTTTTGGGGGATATGGGAGAGTTAGGAGAAAATGAAGTTCAATATCACAGGGAGCTTGGTGAATATATTAATTCTAAATTGAATTTTAACAAGAATGCACAAATAATCACAATCGGAACTCTGTCTTCTCATATAACCGGTGCCATAACAAAATATAAAACTGCCCACTTTAACACAATAGAAGACGCAATTCCTTATATAAAACAAAGTACAAACAAAGATGACATATTGTTTCTAAAAGCATCACGCAGTATGAAATTTGAAAAAATTATTCAATATCTTTGTAATAACAATAAATAATTTTGTAAAAAGGTAATAAAAATACAACTGTAAATGCAAAGTAACAAGCTATTATGCCGCCAAAGTCACAGGGAGCTATGTTCTGTGAAATTAAAAATGAGGCCGTTGTACCTGCCGGATCATTATATGAAGTATTAGAAAATCCTAATATTAATAAAGATGGGATATTACATGTTTACTTGAAATTTTTAAATAAATGGGAATAATTTTTATGGGAACTTAATTTTGGTTTCTTTTGGCTTTGTATAAATGTTCCTTTTTTGCTATATTTCCGTGAAAATTTTGTAAATTTCTTGCAAAAGAACAGATGGTATGAGAAGAAAGAACAGAGAGATTGAGAACTCAAGTTATAGGTTGGGTGAAACCCAACAATAACTTTTGTATTATGATTTTATTATGAATTACAGACGTTTATTTATACCAAATAGCATTGTTTTTATAACAGTTGTCACATTCGAAAGACAAAAAATCTTGATACAAAATATTGATTTGTTAAGAAATGCAATAAAACAGACAAAACAAAAATATAAATTTGATATAGTGGCAATTTGTG
>CAJOPY010000095.1 GCA_905236505.1 Candidatus Gastranaerophilales bacterium | reverse complement strand
AGTTCCTTTAGTTCCATAACTTGTTTTTCTAATTCTGCTTTGTTCATTTTGCTTGTTCCTTTCTGTTTGTTTGTTCGCATTTGTAATTATCAACAATTACATTGTAAACGATAATAATTATAAAGTCAATGCTTTTGCAATTATTTATGTAATAATTCTTTACAAATATATTGATAATGTAATTAAAATAGTTTATAGTATAATTAAGGAGGTCTTTATGAACAAATCTTTTGAAAGAACCTTTAAAGTAAAATTAGCTGAACAAGATATAAGTATGCGCAAGTTTGCCGAAAGCATTGGCATTGTTCCTCAAAACCTATCGCAAAGAATAAAGAGAGGCACTATTACTTACGATGAAGCCTTAGAATTTGCAGATAAATTGGGTTACAAAATTGAATGGATTGAAAAACAATAACATAAGTATTAGGGCTGTTGCTTGTTTGTTCGCAAAATAACTTGTTCTACAGCCCTGCCCTTCGGGGTTTAGGAGGTATGTATATGACTAACAAAAATAATATCTCAAAAGTAAATAAACCACTCCAAAAAGCTTTACTCCTACTTTTGCTTTTCCTCCTTACTCTCCCTTGCTTTGCGTTTGAATATACAATAGATACTGCAAGAGAGGAAGCTTTAAAGAATGTTCCTGTACATTGTATATTACCGAGTAGTGAAGCAGCACACAGAGCAATGTATCATAGGGTACTTGATACAAACAATATTTTAACCACCCAACAAATTAACAAAAAATATATTGATGTCATTTATAAAGATTTACCGAATGTTATATACAGATACGAATATAAACCAAGTGGCTTGTATAAAGGATACTATGGCAATAGTGTAAAAATTCAATATATTGATAATGGTGTAAAGAAAATTGCATCATATCATTGCTCTTTATTTAAGCTCCACAATGTTGTTTTAGATGTGTCAGAAGATGAAAAGTACATGTTTGATATGGACGGTAACTTATTGGAATACATAAGAGGAAACGAACACAAAAAATACGGCTTAAAATGGAGTACAATTAAAAAACATTCTCCTACATATTTTGGACAATAGTACGCAAACCTTGATTATTGTTTTTTATTCCACTTGATACAATTTACTATCTGCAACCATGCCGGCATGGGAATAGATACCCTTGCAAAATGATTAAAATAGGTTATAATAAAAATATCAGGGGCGGGAGTTCCAGCTCCCATCAACTGTAAAAGACTAAGGCGGTATCTACTTTATGTAGGTGCCGTTTTTGATTATGAATATTATCAAAAAGATTAAAAATAATGCTATATTGAAATTTTCCATAATTTAGCCCTCCTTTCGCTAAAACTATCAGCCCTCAGACTAATGTATTTTGTTGTTCTGACGTTTTTTAAAAAAGATACAGGCTAGCCCCCGATATTTATTTTTCAAAGTTCGTTTCATAATTTTACAATATTTTAACAAGCATGTAAAACATTCAAATTCATCAGATAAAAAATCGTTTTTTAAAGAGTTTTTATGTTCTCATATATAAATTATCCTCTGAAATATAAAAATCGATTTTAGGTGCATTAATAAATACAATGGTTAAATAATTTCTTTAGTCCCTAAAAACAAAAACAAAAAAATAATTGTAGTCCCTAAAAAAGAAAGTAAAAATTTTTATTGCTTTAAAATCGGGTATTTTTTCTTTACATTGCTTGCTGCATCCTCTATTTCCATACCGGCATGGAGGCATTTTAAAAGTAATATATTAGCTTTTAAGCGTATGCAAATAGGTTTTCTCATTGTTTCGTATAATTCCGCTTGCATTTCTTCTTTGTCATTGTAAATAATAATTCCTGTTCGTTTAAATAGATAATGTAAAACATCTGCTCTAGGTAAAAGCTGATATTTTTTAAGCAAGCAATCTGCAATCATATTTAAAACACTTTCTAGTGCAGGATATCTAAAAATATGTTTTTCATCTCCTAAATGTTGTCTTTTTCCGTTAGAATCGAGTTTGTAACATAAATCAAGAACTCTGTAGGCACTTGTCCTATAAAAAATATTGTGGTCGTATTTTAGCGCAAGTGCTTGAATCTGTTTAAATATCTTGGAGTAAGTATTTCTTCTATATTGGTAAACGGTATAAACTTTTTTATAATATGGGATTTGATAACGTATTCTTTTTGTAACATTTCCGGACTTGATGCAATTATCGCAAGTATTGTTCCCAATTGTAAATGCGGAATAGGGTAATACTTTGTTACATTCTTTACATTTTTTATACCTCTCTTTTTTTATAGTGCCCATAAATTCAATTGTAAAGTTTTACGAATTGAACTATTTTGCTTTTAAATCAATGAAAACAAACTAAATTTAACTCCGAATAAACTCCGAAAATATTGTTATGCAAAGAAAATGCAATGAGAATGTAAACTTATAAAAATGCTTTTTTGACATTTCTATTTCTTTCTACTTTAGATATAACCACTATCATATCTATATTTCAGATGTATCATTTATAAAAATTTATCTCTTTTTTTATCTACTTTAGAGGCATTTTTATGTTGTCGATTTTGTTGATACTGATTTTTATAATTATGAACATTTTTAAAATGTTCTATTCTTTCTTTTGACATGTAATCAGACGGCTTTTGAGAGTTAAAATCAATTCCT
>CAJOPY010000094.1 GCA_905236505.1 Candidatus Gastranaerophilales bacterium | reverse complement strand
CGGAAATGTAGTAATGTCAAACGACGGCGGGTTCATTGATATGGGCAGTGTAAATGTCAAAGGTAATGCTGATTTGACAACAACAGGGTTTGAACCGATTCATTCGGAACATTATAATCATTTTGTTCACGTTATCGGGGAAACAAATGTTGACGGTGATTTGAATGTAAATTCTTCACAAAACATTCACTTCGGTAACTATGAAGTTACACAAATGTATCCGGTATATGACGGTAATTTGTTAGACGGTAAATTAACCGTAGGCGGTGATATAAATGCTAAAACTACAGGTGGTCATGTAATGACAACAATAGATACTTCCGCTAAAAATATAAATTTGGAAGCAAAATCATATAATGACGGAACAAGGGTATATGGCGGTAATGTACTTACCGATGACAAAGCTGTTTTATCTGCTGATACATATCAATTTAAGTCAGACGGATATATTGGAGGTATGAAGGCTACAAACGGTAATACCGTTGATGCTCAGGTAATTGACTTAATGGAAAATTATACATTTATTCCGGCAAACGTAGAAAGTCATGATTATATGAATGTTGCAGGCGGTACAATTACAAAACTTGAAACTCCGAAAATATCTCCGGAAGGAAATAATGTAAAAACTTATATTAAATCAACAGGTGATTTAATTGTAAATAATGCAAATGCAGGTATTGTAAATCTTTCTGCACCTGATAAACAAATAACAATTACAGGTGATGTTCACGCAAAAGAAATAAATGTTGACGGCAGAACCGGCACATTAAAATTGGATTTCCCGAACAGAGATTTTACAACTAATTATACAAATATAAAAGACGGTGTAGTTAAAACTATTGCTCCAAGTGATGAAATAACATATGAATTAACTAATAAACCGGAAGTAGGATATAATTCACCTGACTTTAAAGCAACAGACGGAACAAATACAACATATTTAGTAGGACCTGATGCTCCGGATCCGGGACCGACACCACCGGGACCGAATCCTCCGGGACCGAACCCGCCGCAGCCGGATCCAAATCCAAATCAGCCAACGAATAACAACGACAACGCTAAATTGTTACACAATAACTGGGCACCGGCAGATGTAACGGCACCTCAGGCAGCTACACCGGTAGCATTTGCAGCAGATTTGGATGATGATGACAAAGGTTTACCTGTCAGAAAGAACGTAGACGGTTCGGTAACTGTCGTAAGAGCATTCCCTGTTATGAACTAACAAGTGTAATGACAAAAACATAATAAAAACAAAAATTACGGAGCTGATAACATATCAGCCCCGTAATTTTATTAATTTAAAATTTGTTACAAATCGGCAAATCATGATATAATTTATCTGATGAAGCGTTTTTTTAAAAAATTATTTTCACTTATTATTTTCGTAGCAGTCATATTTTTGATATGGTATTTTTTTCACGGTTGGCTTGAAAGGCAAGTTTTAAAGGCGAAAGGAATGTATTATATTTATAAAGGTGACGTCGCTTATTCTCAAGACAACATGGCTAAAACGCTTGATTATTATAAAAGAGGTTTGAGATTGTTTCCGGCACATTATGAAGCTTGGTACAATTTAGGAAATATTTATGCCGTATATGAGGACTACTATTCAGCAGTAGATGCGTATTTAAATGCAATAAAACATCATCCGAAATTCGTTATGGCAAGAATGAATTTAGGTATTGTATATTCTGAAGATTTAGGCTTTTTTGATGAAGCAATAGAGCAATTTGATACAATAACCGATATTAATCCTTTTAAACTTTGGATACCTTTTGTATATAGTAATGTAAAAAGCATAAGAGCAAATAAAGGGATTGCTTTTTTTAATAAAGGAGTTGCATATAAACAAAAGGCAATGTATCTTCCTTTGGAAAAAAAATATTTAGCATATCAATATTTGGGTGATGCAATAGAAGCGTATACAAGTGCAATGAAATTTTTAAGAAAAAATTATGATGTTTATTATAATCGTGCTGTCGCACATCATTTACGCGGTGAGTCACGTTTAGCAGGGTTAGATTACTGTAAGGCTATACAAATTCAACCGTCTAAGTTTGAGGCTCATTATAATTTGGCAGTTCTGTTGCGAAGCATGAAAAGGTACAGAGATTCTATAAGCGAGTTGGAGAAAGCGGCGATATTAATAAACGAGTCGCCAAGCAGCAGTGATTTACAAACAGCATACATTTTTAATCTATTGAACGAAGTTTCACGCACTTTTATTAACAGTGACGAATATGGCGTGGAAAAATTAACGGATAAACCTACGGGAAGTATAAGTTATACATATGTGAACGGCAGAATAGTTGCAGATGACGATTTTGATAAAGCTATGGAAAAAAACTTTAAGACTTGTGCCGGTTTTGAAACATTCAATAATCTTGATGAAGAGGAAGAAAACGAAGAGTTCTGATGAAAGATAATTATTTAAATTTTTTAATACAAGTATCTAATATTTTAGCTCATGAGCTTAATACAGATAATTTAACGGAGGAATTAAAAAAAATTTTATCCGGTTATAGTAACGTAGTAGAGTTTAAAACCTATGTTTGGGATAGTATAACTTCAACATTAAGAGATTGCGGGAATAATTGGGCAATTATAGAAGAAACAGACGGTTTGTATAACAATTATGAAAATATAAAAGAGAGTGATTTTATTATAAATTCAAAAACTTATAAATTACCTCCGGTTGTCAGTGATATAACGCTAAAGCTTTCATCTTTGTGCATGCCGATGATTAAGGACGGCAAAACTTTTGGTATTCTTGAAATAAAATTTGAAGAGAATACAACGGTTAATATGGAATTTTTATTTTTAATGAAAATTCTTTCCTCTCAGATTTCTTTGAAGTTGCAGAATATTGTTTTGAATGAACAGTCAAAAATAAATGTAGAGTTTCATGATTCTATGAAAAATATTGCAAAGATTATAGAAACTCAATACGAGCTTAATTATATTGTTCCTATAATAGGAGAAATGTTAGACAGGTTCATAACAGATCATCTTATTTACGTGTTCTTAATTCAAGATGAAAAATTTAATTTGGTTTGGCCTAAAGCCTGTAAAGACGAAAGAGTTTATGAAGCTTTAAATAAGTTGACTCCGGAAACAGAATATATTCTTACAAATAATGATAAAATCGGGGCATTTCCTCTCATATCAGAGGAAGGAGAACTATCCGGCTGCATAGTTGCAAGAAGCACTTTGGATGCTTTATCTCGCAGAGATATCAGCTATTTGGAACAACTTACCCATCAATCGGCAATTACAATAAACAGAGCAAATTCATATTCAAAAATCCTACAATATGCTACAATAGACGCCCTTACAAACCTTAATAACCGAAGGCAGTTTGAACTTCGCTTGGGACAAGAGATTGCAACGACAAAGCGTCAAAACAATCCTCTTTGCGCAATGATGATAGATATAGACTTTTTTAAAAAAGTTAACGACACATATGGTCATGCAAGCGGTGATGCTGTGTTAAGGGGAGTTGCCGGAATTATAAAATCGGCTCTTCGTGAATCAGATATACCTTCCAGATACGGAGGAGAAGAGTTTGCGGTTCTTCTTCCATATACTCATATTGATGAAGCGAAAATAGTCGGAGAACGTTTAAGAAAAACAATAGAAGAATCAAATATCCCTATTAATTGCGAAGATACAGAAACTAGCTCTATAAAAGTAACCATAAGTATGGGTATTGCCGAATTTAACAATACAGAAACCGGCGAAGAACTTTTTGAAAGGGCTGACAAAGCTTTATATGAAGCAAAAACTACAGGCAGAAACAGAATCTGTACAGTATAGATATCTTTGCAGTATTCGTAATTCTAACTTGGCAATACATTTATACATAATGCCATTATTAGAGTTAATAAATTTAACCTTCAATTATTTGCGGTAATTCTACATTAGGAGCGCCAATTGTTCTGACCAATTCTAATACTGCAGCCTTCATTTGGCATTTTTGTGCAGTCGCACTAAAGAAATCACTATAAAAACAACCTTCACATACGCAACCACGTTTATAGCACTCTAATGCAGTCGGAGTCCACCTTTTAACTGCAATAGCTTTGCCCATATCACGACTCTTAAACACTTATATCCTCCAAAAATTATATTTAAATTATTCCCCAATTAAAAATATTGAGTGCAACTATTGTTTCAGCTCTCAATCTATATTTTAATTATATTTAATCATTAAGCTTTGACAACCCGTAAAACGGCATTTGTAAAGATTTTTAACATAGTTGTCAAAACCGCAAGTTAAACATGATACGGACTTTTAAGCCATGCCAAGAAGCCATGATTACATGATTATAGAGAAAAAAAACATGAAAAAGCATGTCTAATGCATGTTTTCATGATTTAGATAAAGATTAAGTTTTGTAACGATGTTGGCATGTTAGGATTATTTTAAACAAACAGTGTCATCTAATAAGATATTATCTAAAGTGATAATAGTAAAAAACGGTATTATGTACATATAATTTTTTATGAATGTTGTTAATGAATTATTAAAAGCAATGGGTGAAACGGTAAAACTTTTACCAGATGAATGGACAAAAGAAAGACAGTTTGTGTCAGGCATGAAAAAATGGGTTGCAAATATTTTACCTTCAGAACTTTTGGTTCGTTCGTTAAATGATGCAGTAAGTTCTCTTGTAACGTTGAGTCAAGACGGTGTATTTTATGAACAATTTCCCGATAATATAATGACTCCTGATTATGGTGATAATTGGGGAGTAATAGCAAATTATATAGAAATCAATAATCGTGCTATAGCTTATATGGAAGGCAAATGTTGTAAAAAGGGACTTATCAGTACGATGAAACTTCTTCCTGCCATTCCTCCAAGTGCAAAAAGTTGGGCAAATTGTATTATTCTGTCCCAAATTTTTCCAAATATATACGGTGACGGTTACAATAAGCCGCCGGAGTGTGAAAATTCAATCTACGGTATAAAGTTAAATGCGGGGTATAGCAAAAATATTATTAATTACGATATTTCAGAAAAAATAAGCCCAATTAAACAATTTGCGGCATTTAATGATTTAGCGCATTTTCACGGCCTAAAAACCGGATTTAGAACCGTAATATCTGCTGATCAAATTAAAGTTCTTCAAAATGACGGAGGAGATGTTACTTTTGATTGGAATAATCCGGAACATTTTGAATTATTTCTTAATTCACATATTGAACTTATAAATTCAGGCTTTGAGGCAATATTTATTGATTCTGCAAAGCATATCGGAGGATACGATATGGAAAATTATACAGGAGTAGGTGCATTGCCTTCTTATGAGCAGATGCAATATATAATTCATGAAATACGAAGCCGAAGCGGAAAAACCCATTTAAGTTTTGTTGGTGAAAAAAGCAGCGGTGATTTTGAAAGGTATAAAAATCTGGGACTTTCCACCGGTACCGGATATATTGACCCTTATGATTTCCACACTGTCAAAAGCAAGGCAATAGATCACAAGTATTCTAAAAATTATTCACCCGGAGTTGAGGTTTCAAACGATAATGATGAAGGAGGAAGAACCTATGAAGAAAGGCTTCGCAGAATTCACAATTCTTTATTTGCATATGAATATCCGAGTGATAAACTTGCAAGTTTTATGCAAATGGAAGACATTTTTCCTCTCAGATATGATACAAACACACATCATCTCATGATGTCAAATCCTTCATATTCATCTGACGGTACTCCGGAAAGTCATTGGGAAAATCTTTTTACAAAAGATGACGGTCGCGAGTATAACAAAAAAGTGTCTGAGTTATTTGTACACACATTAAATCTATAAAAGGAGGTTTTATGTTAAATTTGATTTTGCGATGGGCAATTTATTCTTTGTTAATAGTTTTTGTTGCTTGGATTGTGCCCGGAATTACTGTTGTAAATTTTATTAGTGCTATGATTGTTTGCGTAGTGATAGCATTGATAAATGTTTTTATACGTCCGTTGGTTGAATTTGTTTCTCTTCCTATAAATTTTTTAACTTTGGGACTGTTTTCTTTAGTTATTAATGCGCTTTTACTAATGCTTGCCGGTGCAATAACTCCGGGATTTATCGTAGAAGGATTTTGGAGTGCTCTTTTTGGCTCTTTGCTTTTATCGCTTTTTGCGGGGCTTATCCATAAAGTTTAAATTGCCACTTGACGAGTGTGATATAATAAAATTATGAAGAAAAGAACACTGGTCGCATTGATTATTTCTTCTGTACTAATTACATCATTTAGTACAGAAGTTTTTGCAAATAGTATACATGATGAACATGCAGAATTGTTTAAAACGGTCGTCGTTAAAGACGGAACTGATTTAGACATAGTAAAGTGTGTTGCGTTGGCATTTAAAAACAGCCCGAAAATAAAGCGTAAAAAATATGAATTAGACTTAGCAAAAAGTAATGTAGGAAGAGCTCGTTCCGTATATTTTCCTGTAATCGGAGCAGGAGTCGGATTTTATAATGAAAATAACTCAAATGAAAAGGCATTTAACAGTCATTATCGTGAACTGCCAAATGTAGCAGTTGCTGTAAACCAACTTGTATATGATTTTGGGAAATCAACTGCAAACATTAAAATGGAAGAATTCTACAAAATAGGTGCGGAATACGAATTTATGGACAGTCTTTGTATGACTCTTTTTAATGTAAAAGAGAAATACTATGACGTTTTAAAAGCTCAAGCTTTGGTAACTATTGCTGAAGATAATGTAAAAATTTGCAAAAAGTATCTTAAAATGGCTAAAGGTAAACCTGATAAAACAACTGCACAGTTTCATTTGTGCAGAGCATTATTTGAGTATGAATATGCAAAAACGGTTTTAAAAAATGCAAAAGTTGATTTGAGTAATGCAATGTTTATTGATAATGCTCCTGAATATAATATTGTTAATACAAATACATTTGCGTATAATCACGATTACGGATACGATGAAAAGAAAATTCCTCCAAAATTTGTTCCTTATCAATTTGATTTTACAAAAGATAAAGCTTTGGATATTGCATATGCAAGCAGTCCGGATTTGAGAGTATTAGAATCAACAAAAAATGCTATGGTTCAAGCTCTTAAATATGTCAAAAGAACATACTTACCGGAGCTTTCAGCAAATGTGGGCTATGGCTACAATAATTCCACAGAAGCATCTAACAGCAGTTTATTGGTTGGTGTTAATTTATCATCAAGCGTCAATCTTATGGAGTTAAGGCATACAATTAAAGGCGCTGATGCTCAATTAAAACTTGCTGATAATGAAATAAAGTTGTTTAAGAAGGATTTATATTATGAACTTCAAAGGGCTTTTAACAATATAGAATTTGCTCAAGAAGATGTTCCGTATGCACAAAATACAGCAATCCAATCTATAGAAAATTTGAATACTGTAGAAAAACTATATGAAAACGGCACGCTCAATTACGTAGCTCTTCAGGATGCAAGAAAAGATTATATTACAGCAATGCAAAGTTATATAACAAGTTTAACCTTTTATAACAAATCTTTAATACAAGTAGAAGAAGCAATGCACTATCACCTCGTTGATATTCACCATAAAACGCAACATGCTATGATAGAACACTCTGACGAGCTTATTGAACATTTAAATGAAGCTCTGAATTGCGATGAAAATGAGTCAAAATCAAAAAAACGTAAAAAATCTAAAGAAAATTTATAGTATTTAAATAATATAATGTATCTTCACAATCTACAGTGATTAAATAATGAAAAATTAAAAAAAGTATCAAATTTTCCATTTTATACTTTTTCTGTTAAAATAAGACTATGACAAAGTTTTTGTTGATTAGTGAAGATAATGAAAAAGAGATTGCTGTAAAAGAGTCATTTATTGGTGACGAGGTTTTCACTTGTACTGATGAAACAATGATTTTTGATATTTTGAAAGTTGAGGAACCGGATATTGTAATAGTTGACGGTGATACAGAACTTTTGGATTTAAAGCATTTATGCAGAAAAATAAAGCAATTTCCGGTTGTTATTTTGCTTGTATTAGGCAAAAAGGAGCACAATAAAGATGTCACCCATAACGTTAATTTGTTTATAAAAACTCCTATAGATAAAAAACTTTTAATAGCAACGGTAGAGTCAAGCTTAAGAACAAGGCAGTCTTTGCTAAAAATGGCAAAATCAAATCAAGAGCTTGCGTCAAGCTTGTATCAGTTAAATGTTCTATATAATACCAGTTCTCAGTTAGCAGGATCTTTAGACAAAGATAAGCTTATAAAAATCATGATTGAAGGAATAGAAAAGTCTTTGAATTATGAACTTTCTTGCACGCTTATTTTCAGAACGGAACGAGAACCGGTATTGATAATTAATTCACTATACAAAATATCTGACAGACTTTTGGAAGCGCTAAAACTCAGAGCTATATTAAGTTATAAGTCGCTGCTTTCCGATCCGCCGTTTGATATAAAAATAGGCAATCTTAAGATTGAAAAAAATATAAAGCATAATATAAAAGAATATGATTTTTCAATTTTAAGGTATGACAATTTGTTTTCTCCTATAATGTTAAATGATGAATTTTTCGGATTTACGGAAGTATACAGAGAAAAACCTTTTTCAACAGAAGATGCTACAGTATTTCAGACTCTTGTTCGTCAAGTAACAATACCGCTTCAGAGTGCATCATTTACACAGGAACTGAAAGCTACAAACCAAAAACTTCAAAAACTTGAACGATTAAAATCAGAGTTTATATCAATTGTATCACACGAACTCAGAACTCCATTAACTGCAATAAAAAATGCTATGGATATAATTTTGAGCGGAAAAGCCGGTGATATGACAGAAAATATAGAAAAATTTGTTAATATGGGCAAGAGAAACGCTATAAGGCTTTCGGGAATAGTAAACGATTTATTGGATATATCTAAAATAGAAGCAGGCAAAATGGATTTCAAATTTGAATTAATACATGTTGAGCCTGTTATAGAAAGCGTAAAAAACAATTTGTCAGAAGTAGCGAAAGAGAAAAATCTTACAATAAAATATACTCCGTCAAAAGATGATGTAGAAGTGTATGCCGATTCAAACAGGTTAGAACAAGTTCTTACAAATCTTGTATCTAATGCAATAAAATTTACACCTGATGCCGGTGAAATTGAGATAACATCGCGTGTTGTTAATGCAAGAGAGCTTCAATATGATAACTGCTTTGAAGAAGATATTAAAAAATTGCAGGGAAATTATTTACAAGTTTGTGTGGAAGATCACGGTATAGGTATTGAAAGAAAAGATTTAAACCATGTATTTGACAAGTTTGCTCAAATTGAAAATTCTCTTTCGCGCAAAGTCGGCGGTTCCGGTCTGGGACTTCCGATAGCAAGACAGCTTATGGAATCACATAACGGTGCTATTTGGTGTGATAGTGAAATTAACAAAGGTTCTCGTTTTTATTTTGTAATACCTGTTGCAAATGATAAATCTAATTTCAGTATGATTCACAAACAGTTGTTCCAAAAGGCGCGTTCTAATTTTACCACACTTGCCGTGATAAAAATTAAATCAACAAATGATACCATAGAAAAACTTATGAGAGAAAACAACCTATTAAATAAAACTTATATGGCAAATTCTCTTATAGAAAAAGAAGGAATGATGACAACGTTGACAATATTACTAATGGAAGGTGATAAACCGTCAGCGGAGTTCTTAAAGAAAAAAATTGATTCCGTAATTGAACAAAATAAGGAATTGTACGGAGAATGCGATATAATGTATTCATACGAAATAGAAGGTGAAGTTCACGAAAAAGTTCAATAATGAATTCGCCTATACAAAGTTGCTTTTAGGGTAAATTTTCTTGTATAATATAAATACAAGGAGTTTAAGGAGATACACATGAAAAAGATTCTTATAGTAGATGATGAACAGGATATTGTTGAAAGCCTGAAATTTGTCTTAGAAGTTTCGGGTTATGTGTGCTATACAGCTTTTAATGGTGAAGACGGTCTAAAATTGGCAAAAGAGATTATGCCGGATTTGATAATTTTAGACGTTATGATGCCGAAAATTAACGGTTATAAAATCAGCAGATTATTAAAGTATGATGCAAAATATAAGGATATTCCGATAATTATGGTTACAGCACGTTCACAGCTTGAAGATAAAATGATTGGTGAAGAAACAGGTGTAAACGAATATATAACAAAACCTTTTGAACTTGATGCGATTGTTAAAAAGGTTGAAGAATATTTGGGAAAAGCTGACGAAAATTAAATATTATATTTGTGTGGAGGTTTATTATGGGAAAAATTTTTGGAATTTCGGATTTGCCGGTATCTACTATTATGTCACCGTTTGAGCCAGTATATAGGGCTCCGGTTAAGTATGACGTACCAAAGTATACTATAAAGAGTTTAGTTGGGGCTGATACTTATAAAGCGCCTGATATTCTAACTAGTACTTTAGTAAAAGCAAGACAGAATGTTTATAAATTAATGAAAGGTAAAAAAATTTAAGGGATTTATCTGAAAATGGAAACGATAACAAATAAAACGTTGGAAAAATTAAAGTATGAGCTTGTGCGCGACGGAATTGTTGAGTACGAAACATTAGAAAAAGCGGAAGAGCTTGCAAATGTTCAGCGAATAAATATCGGTCAAGCGCTTATAAATTCAGGAATACTTTCAGAAGACACGCTTTTAAAGTTTTTAGAGTCAAAACTTCATATTCCGTATGTTAATTTAGAAGATTATACTCCGGATCCAAAATGCTTTAAATTTATATCGTTTCCGGATGCACGAAGATATAAAATTATTCCTTTATTTAAAATAGAGGATGTTTTAACAGTTGCGATGTCTGATCCTTTAGACTTGTTTGCTATAGATAAAATTATAGAAACGGCAGAATGTTCAATTGAGCCTGTAATATCTTCAGAAAACAGTATAATGAAAAAGATTGATGAATATTATAAAGTTGCAGATACGGTAGATAATATTACATTGACAACAGAAGAAGGTGAAACTTACGATTGGACAGATGAACTTCATAATGAAGAAGCCGGAGAAGAGCATATTCAACATGTAATACGTGCAATATTAAAACAAGCGATTATAGAAGATGTTCATGAATTAAATTTTGAACAAACAGAAGAAGGTTTAAAAGTAGTATTTAAGCAAAACGGAGAAATTTCAGATAAGGGAATGATACCTGCAATTTTAAATTCTGCGTTTGTTTCCAAGCTGAAAACATTGTCAAGCTTAGACGCATCTGTTTGTGAAATTCCGCAGCTCGGTAAATTATGCTTTAAAGTTGAAAATACTATGCTTATTGCTTCAGTATCTTCTTTTCCGACAATAATGGGAGAAAGAATTTCTTTAAAAATATACAAACCTCCTCAAAGATTAAACAAAATTATAACGGACGAAAAATCCAGAAGCATAATATCTCACGCTCTTAATAAACCCGGAATTATTTTGGTTTGCGGTTCTCCTCTTAGCGGAAAAACGCATGTTATATATTCTTTGCTTATGGAAGCTGCAGAAACCGGTAAAAATATAATGACCATAGAATCTATAGCAAAATATGAACTTAAGGGCGTTCATCAATGCGAGCTTAATGAAAATATCGGATTTAATATGGATAAAGCTTTAAGATTTGTGGAATTTCAATCTCCGGATACAATATATTTAGAAGGTATAAAAACACGTGATGCTTTTGAGTTTTTATCCGAACTTTTTTATAATGACAAAACAATTTTGACTGAATTTATGGCAAATAATATGACCGATTTAAGACAAAAACTTGCATATGATGATTTTCAGTCGTTTAAAACGCTTATTTCATGTTTGATATTTATACATTCCAAAGACAGTATAGAAGTTTTTGATAAAACTACTTTGCAAAAATATTTGGCATAAAAAAGTCTTATACTAAAAATATAAAAACAAAAGCTATACTTTTTCAAAGCAATAATCTGCTGGCATTTTATTCACGCATAAGAATTTGTTAATTCTGTATAACATAGCGTCGCTTACGTCAGGATTTGAAATACCGTTTTTGGTTAAGAATTCGTATGCTTCAGACTGTTTATTTATTTTTTCATCTAATTGAACAAGAATATACTTGTGATTTGTTTTATCTTCTTTGTTTATTTCATAAACAGCTTGTGCGGTGGTTCCGCTTCCAGCATAAAAATCCAATATAATCCCGTTTTTATGTTGGGACATTCGTATTAAAAATTTTATCATTTCTACAGGTTTCGGAGTGTCAAATAAACCGTCCAAGCCAAGTTTTTTTAAATCATTTGTTCCGAATCTTGAATAAAAATCCAAAAGCGAAGATACGTTATTAACTGCTTCGTTAATGTATTCAATGCTGTACGGTCTGCCGTTTTTGAATGCAAGCCTGTTTTTATTGTATAAATCCAATATTTTTTCTTTTGTAGACCAACCTCTTG
>CAJOPY010000093.1 GCA_905236505.1 Candidatus Gastranaerophilales bacterium | reverse complement strand
TCATTGGGTATAATCTCATCTAAAGATGCCAAAAAAGTTTTTCTCTTAAAAGTATCTTGTTTGTTATCATTGAGAATTATTTGCCTGCACTTTGTCGTTTTGTACCTCAATTTTAAAGCTGTACTCGGAGATAATTTTCTTGACATAACATCTACTTCGTCTAACACATTGAATTCTTCCAATTTCAATTTTGTAAGACAATTATGATAAATCATCTGAAGGCAGTTTTGAATATTATCATCAGGATTAAGGGCAGCAAAATCCTTGAAAATTGCAAACATTGATTTTTCAGTCGGAAGCAAATTATTGTAATATTGCGAAAGCAAAATTATTACATCTTCAGCATTTTGAACCTTTTCTAAATGTTTTTCAAAAGATTTGAGCGCGCTTCCGGGAATAGTTTGTACACCTCTATAAGGACAGGTTATGTCTTTTAGCCTTCTTAACGGTTTTCCTGCGGAAGTTGAACCTGCAAAAGGAATATCATAATAGTAGTAGAGGTAATTTTCTTCGGTTATTTTAGGTTTATGGTGCCCTGCTTTAGACACAGATGATGCGCTCCTATATGAATATGGTTTATATGACGATACAGCTGAAATTTTCATAAATAATATTTCTTAATCCTTTTTCATGATAACAAATTTTTTTTCATGTCGCAATATTATAACGTTATAACCTTACAGAAACCATTTTTCATTCATTCCAAAAAGAATATGAAAAATGTTAAATATTTGTTAAATTTTTCATGCGAAAAATGTTACAATTTTTACAATATTGCAAAATGTAAAGCGCACGTTTTTACTACATTTTAGCCTTTTAATAAGTTTTATTAATTTGTTGATTAGTATTAGTTTTTGAATTATCATTTATATAGTGGATTAGATTTTGGGAAGAGAATGTTATTCTCTTATTAGAGGTAGTTAGAAGAAATTAAATAGCTAACCTCGTCAATGTACGATTAGGAGGTTTGTTGGTTATATGCAAAACAGTCTAAATAAAGAAGGAAATATAGTAGAGTTTTCATCATCAAGAACAGGTGCTGCAACCGATGTAATGCGCAGTTCTGCGATTCCGAATAAAGAATTTATATCTCAGGTTGCCCAACTGCAGGCACAACAAATAAAACCTGTTAAGCTTGAAAATATATACGTAATAAAAAAAGACGGAACAAAAGAAGAATATGATTCTTCAAAGATTGTTAATGCGGTCAAAAAATCCGCAACAAGAATGTTAGTAAATCTAACAGAAGAAGAATTAACAAATATTTGTAATTTTGTGGATACTAATATTCTAAAGCTCGGAAAAAAAGAAATACCGATAGCTGAGATGCACAATCTTGTAGAAGGTGCTTTGGAAGCTATTAATCCAAATGTTGCACAAAGCTACAGAAATTACAGAAATTACAAACAAGACTTTGTTCATATGCTTGACAAAGTTTATCAAGAATCTCAAAGAATTATGTACATAGGTGACAAAGAAAATTCTAATGCTGATTCTACCCTTGTGTCTACAAAACGTTCATTAATATTCAATGAACTTAACAAAGAATTATATAAAAAGTTTTTCTTAACCGTAGATGAACTTCAAGCAATAAGAGATGGTTATATTTATATTCACGATATGTCAGCACGTCGTGATACAATGAACTGCTGTTTATTTGACGTTGCTTCCGTTCTTAAAGGCGGATTTGAGATGGGCAATCTGTGGTACAATGAACCGAAATCATTAGATGTAGCATTTGATGTAATAGGTGATATTGTAATGGCTGCAGCAAGTCAGCAGTACGGAGGTTTTACTGTTGCGGAAGTTGATAAAATTCTTGCACCGTATGCAGAAAAAACATTCCAAAGACAAAATGAAAAATACTTATGTTTAGGTCTGGACTTTGAAAAGGCTAGAGAAGCAGCTTTAAGTGACGTTCAAAAGGATTTTGAACAAGGATTTCAGGGTTGGGAATACAAGTTTAACACAGTAGCATCATCACGTGGTGATTATCCGTTTATTACTGTCACAGCAGGCTTGGGTACTGATACTTACGAAAAGATGGCTACAAAAGCAATGCTTAAAATCAGAATGAACGGACAAGGCAAAAAAGGTAACAAAAAGCCTGTATTATTCCCGAAAATAGTTTTCTTATATGATGAAAACTTGCACGGTGAAGGCAAAGTTAACTATGACTTGTTTGAGGCAGGTGTTGAATGTTCTAAAAAGGCTATGTATCCCGATTGGTTGTCACTTTCGGGAGAAGGTTATGTTGCATCAATGTACAAAAAGTACGGCAAAGTGGTTTCTCCGATGGGTTGCAGAGCATTTTTATCTCCTTGGTACGAAAGAGGAGGTATGAAACCTGCTGACGAAAACGATACTCCGATATTTGTAGGTCGTTTCAATATCGGTGCAATAAGCTTGCATCTTCCTATGATTTATGCAAAAGCTAAAAAAGAAAGCAGAGATTTTTATGAAGTATTAGATTATTATATGGAATTAATCAGACAACTTCATATAAGAACATATGAATACTTGGGAGAAATGAAAGCATCAGTAAATCCTCTTGCATATTGCGAAGGCGGATTTTTAGGCGGTCATTTGGGTATTCACGATAAGATTAAACCGTTACTAAAATCAGCAACTGCTTCATTTGGTATTACAGCGTTAAACGAACTTCAAGAATTGTATAACGGAAAATCGCTTGTTGAAGACGGAGCATTTGCAATTGAAGTTATGGAATACATTAATAAAAAGGTTGCACAATTTAAAGAAGAGGACGGAAACTTATACGCATTATACGGAACGCCTGCAGAAAATCTTTGCGGATTACAGGTTAAACAGTTCCGTAAAAAATACGGCGTTGTTTCTCACGTATCTGATAAACCTTATGTATCAAACAGTTTCCATTGTCACGTTTCTGAAGATATTACTCCTATTCAAAAACAAGATCTTGAAAAAAGATTTTGGGATTTGATGAACGGCGGTAAAATTCAATACGTAAAATATCCGTTGGATTATAATACAGATGCTGTTAAAACATTAGTACTCAGAGCAATGGATATGGGATTTTACGAAGGTGTAAATCTTTCACTTTCATATTGTGACGATTGCGGACACGAAGAATTAAATATGGACGTATGCCCGAAATGCGGAAGCAGAAACTTAACTAAGATTGACCGTATGAACGGATATCTTTCATACTCTCGTGTTAAAGGTGATTCTCGTCTTGCAGACCACAAAATGGAAGAGATTGCAGACAGAAAATCTATGTAGCATCTTAGAGAAGGCAGAAAAATATTGACAGAAGAAACAGAGCTTTTAAAAAGCTCTGTTTCTCAGCATGAAATATATCTAAAACAGTCCGGATTTTTGCGCTTTTTTACTCAAGTTTTGCATTAAAAAGTTTACTTTAGTTAATCAATCCAAAATGCATGGTAGATTGAATTTTATTACACAAACTGCAATTTTGAGATTATAAGTGTTGTTATGAGCTTGTATTAGAATACACGTTATGCTTTAAAATTCTACAATCAAGGGATAGCGTTTTCTTAGTTGATAATCTATCTCGGAGGCTGTTCTGTTTGTTCCGATACACGCTATTTCTAAGTCGTGTGTCACTATTTCAGGAACAAAACCATTCCCTTGAGATTTTTCGCAAGATACAAAGGTTTCATTAATTTTTGAAATACTGTCTTCAAATGCTTTTGCTTCCGCTTCCCCACCTAATATTTGTTGAATTTGTTTATTAGAATGAACATCTTTTAATTTTATTTTAGGATTCGATGCTATTCTATAAAGTTTGGCATATTCATTTTCCGTGATTATTTTGGATGTTAGCTCTTGATAAGCATTCCTAACTCTATTTCCATAGTCGCTTCCTCCTAAAATCCATTGCTTTGCTATGAAATATGCTTTCTCGGCTCCTGAATTTGCATTTAGAATATTTAAACTAAACCCATTTTCAGCCATTAAACGAGCTTGCAAAATATTTCCGGAGTTTATTTCTCCTTTTTGGATAGCTTGCAAAAAATGTTTGTATTCTTTAGGGTTTATAAACGCTTTAAATTTCAGAATCTCGGCAATCTCATGAGCAGGAATTTTTCCTTCTGCTTCAAAAGCAAGAAGTTGTTTCAGTACAAATGCAGAGTCTTTCGGTGCAAAATCGCCATAACAACAATGTCTTTGTTCTATATATGATAACACCGGACTGGTTTGTGCGTCGGAACCGCATTTTGCAAAAGCATCCTCTCCAAAGTCAAAGCGTTTCTTTTTTAATCGGATTTTCTGTTCATAGAGTTTTATTTTACCTTCTGATGTTAACTTTAATAGCCTTTCTACGGATACTTCATCCAAATATTTTTCGGCTTCACCAAAAGCTTTGACTAAATCTTCTTGAACAATTCCGTGTTCAGTAGCATATTTTGATAAAATTTCTGTTTTATTAAGAGAGTTTGAAAGAGT
>CAJOPY010000092.1 GCA_905236505.1 Candidatus Gastranaerophilales bacterium | reverse complement strand
TTACAATTGACTTAAAGGGAAAGCATAATATGAAAATTGTAATCGCGTCAGATCATGGCGGATACAAATTAAAAAACGAAATAATAAATTACTTAAAAGAGCAAGACTATGAAGTTGAAGATTTAGGATGTTATAGCGAAGAGTCTTGTGATTATCCTGTTTATGCAAAAATAGTTGCTGAAAAAGTTTTAAAATACAATGTCAGAGGAATTCTGATTTGCGGTACCGGTATAGGTATGTCAATTGCGGCTAACAGGTTTAAAGGAATTCGCGCTTCTCACTGCACAGATACATTTAGCGCAAGAATGACGAGAATGCATAATGATTCCAATATACTTTGTTTAGGCGAAAGAATAACCGGAGTCGGTTTGGCTAAAGATATTACAGATATTTGGTTAAAAACCGATTTTATCGGCGGAAAACATCAAAGACGAATAGATATGATATAGGTAAAAAATGGAAAATAAGAATATAACTTCATACAAATTTGCGTGTGCTATAGCAAGATTTTTAGACGATAAACTTGGCGGGGATATTTCTATATTAAATATCAGTAATGTTTCCTCTTTTGCGGATTATTTTGTTATATGCTCAGCACAAACAAGCACTCAAGTAAAATCATTAACAGAAAATTTGACGGAAAAAGTCAAAACTGTTTTTTCACGGTTACCGATGGGAAGGGAAAATGATTCCAAAAACAGATGGAATTTGATAGATTATAGTGATGTAGTTGTTCACATATTACAAGATGAAGAACGCTCAGCATACGCGATTGAAAAATTTTGGAACCACGCATTCAGCATACCAAAAGATACATGGTTAAAAGAATCCGAAGAATATTCGGAATATAAAGAGATTGAGAGATAGTATGGACAAAAAAGAATTAAATAAAGCAATTGAAAAAACCGTCTTAAAGATGGCGATGGAACCTAATAATATCGAGCATTATCACGAGCTTGCAAAGTATTATGCTATGGATAATCAATATGAAAAAGTAATTTCAGTTTATGAAAGCCTTTTGGAAATTGACGCTAAGGACTTGCAAACATTGCTTAATCTCGGAAGTATTTGGTATTATTCTAAGGAATACAAAAAAGCGTTAAAGTATTTTAATCAGGCAATGATAGTTAATCCAAGCAATTATTTGGTTTACTATAATATTGCAAACACGTACGCTGAGATGAAAAATTTTTCACGTGCGCTGCATTTTTATAACAGAACATTGGATTTCAATTCTCAAGATCCGGAAATATATAATGCAATAGCACTGCTTTACCACGATTTTGAAGATTTTGTTGAAGCCCGCGCTTATTATGAAAAAGCTTTATCATTAGATAACAATAATTTGACAGCCTTGATTGACATGGGGAATGTTTGCTTTAAATTATACGATTATAAATCAGCTTTAGGCTATTATTACAAAGTCTTTGACCTTGCGCCAAATAATAAAACTGTTGCATTATGTATAGCAAACACTCTTTCTGTTTGTAAAGAAAAAGAAAAATGTTATCAATACTTTGAGAAAGCGCTTGAACTTGAGGGTGATAACTATAAAGCTTACACTTGTTATGCAATTGCGAAATCGGATTTCAAAGACTATGATGAAGCCGTAGAATTATACAAAAAAGCAATAGAACTAAATCCTCAGGAAGCAAATGCGCATATACTTCTCGGCAACTTGTATTCAAATGTGAAAAAATACAAGGAAGCAGAACAGGAATACAGAGAAGCGTTGAGAATTAACAAATTAGACCCGAGTATTTATGTTCTTGTCGCAAACGTATTCTATATGAATAATGAAATTGAAAGAGCTATAAATTCATACCGCGCAGCAGTGAATATGAGGCCTGAAAATGATGAGTATAAACTGGTGTTTATACAAGTCCTAGAAGATTATATAAAAGAGGCACGAAAGGAAGATTTAATTGCATCATAACAGAATATACCCGATAGAGAGAATTATATCCGCTTTGACATATTTTACAGCAGGAGGATTGGGATTTGTTTGGCTGATTATTGCGGCAATCCTGAAAAAAAGAGTTACTGATTTTTTGATGTATCACATTTTACAATCAATATTTATTTCTATTACTTACGTAGTGTGTGTTGAAATTTTAAAACTTTTGTACTTTATTTTGGCAAAAATACCGCTCATAAATGCTATACCATACATTTTAAGCATGCCTGTTTTTATGGGTGCTTCAATAATACAAATTCTGACTACAACTGTTATGTTTTATCTTGCAATAACCGCATTTTGCGGACAATATAGTTATTTCCCGTGGATATCAGATATTATTAAAGCAAATACAAGAAGATAATTGGTATAGGATTTTGCACTACTGCCTAAGATAATTTTGTTTGAATAAAATAGTAAGATGTAAAAGATGAATGGTAAATAACTGATGTTAACCCTTAAAAGTCGGTAGACTTCAGTCTACCGCTATTATTGGAAAGTAGCCGACCGGTGAGAGTAAATAATGAGTAAATCGGTTTTTGGGGGTAAAGTTGCACTTCTGACCAGTAAAACCCCTGCAATTAGCGAGTTTTAGGATATAAAACAGCCAAACTAACAAAACCGAACTACTCGTCTAACTACACGGATATAAAATAATAATCGGTTTGAGAAGAAAGAACAGAGATATTGAGAATATTAAAAAAGAAGGTTGGGTAAAACCCAACAATAACTTTTGTATTATGATTTTATTATGAATTACAGACGTTTATTTATACAGAATCGCATTGTTTTTATAACAGTTGTCACATTCGAAAGACAAGA
>CAJOPY010000091.1 GCA_905236505.1 Candidatus Gastranaerophilales bacterium | reverse complement strand
GTAAAATATGCAAACCGTACTCAAACAGAAACGGCAAGACGTATTTTTATAGCTTCCACTCGTTCAATTGAACACGTTACTCCTGAGTCATTAGGCGGATTAAACACTATCGGCAATTTTTTGTTAACAACTGCGGACGGAAATCGTTACAGAGAAAATATGCCATTAATTGAATATATTAAACGTCACCCGAACATTCCGATATATGCTCAGCAATATATAGATGATGTTATAAGAAATATAGAAGAAGGTGAACTTAAGGGTAACGAAACTTATCCCTATAAAATTAAGCGTAAACTTATGGAAGAATCAAACGGCAGGATTATGATAAGTCTTGCAAAATATAAGTACTCAGAAGAAGATGCGGCAGCTGCAGTAAAAGAGTATGATGAAAGGTGGAAAAAATTTAAACACTAATTTCTTTGCAAAAATCATTTGCAAGCGTCATCTTGCATATCAACATTTCCGTCATAGTTATTGTCTATTCCGTCACTGCATGAACCTATTGAATCGTGTCCTTCCGCTCTGGGAACTCTTTTTAGCCAAATATTCGGAATTTTATTCCATTGATACAAGAAAAATTCTCTATAAAACTTCACCGCATCAGGATTTTTTAATATAATACAATTTTCGTCATTATAGTTTTCACCGTTATATGAAAAATTCATGGAACCTGATACAAAATAAATATCATCTGAGATAATGACTTTTGAATGCATTTTTCCAGCATAATTTTCTGCTTTCACATAAATTCCTGCATTTCTCAGTTCTTTATGTTTTGAATAATTATTAGATGCATTAAGGGCATCTGCAATTATTTTCACATCTACACCGCGATTTTTTGCATTTATAAGTTCTTGTGTCATATCTTTTTCAGTTATAACAAAAGCTGATATGTAAATATATTTTTTAGCATTTTTTATTATTGGTATTATTCCGTTTTTTATTGCTTTATCCTGAGGAGAAAAATAAACTTGAATATTATCGTATTCTTTTTTCGGATAAGAAATTTTTTGGTTATGAAATTGTCCTTCATACATTTGATTGAACTCTTTAGTATAAAATTCGGCAATTTCAGGTGAATTTATTAAAAAAATCACATTAGTATTAAAACCGGACATATCCGTGTGCGATAAATTTGCGGAACCTGTTATAACTTTTTTGTTATCAAAGATATAGAATTTGTTGTGCATTGTTTTGTTTACTTCTTGAGAATTTATATCGCTTGAATTGTTTTTAAATGCTTTTACAAACTCTTTTGTATCCGGATAAATATTTTCATTATTTTTATCCAAATCATAAACCAGTCTTATTTTTACTCCTCTTTGATGAGCATTTATCAAAGCTTTTTCTATTTCCGGAACTCTGGAATATCCGTAAATTGCAAGGTCTATAGTATTTTTAGAGTTTTTTATTTCGGATAATATTGTTTTACAAATATCGGAAGAACAATTTCTATCCGGTAAAAGTTTTGATGTTAAATCTGAAAGAACTATTTTTACATCTTTATCTGAGTATATTGAATTATATTTTTGTTTTATAACCTTAGACAAATTTTTGTTACTTAATTTAGGTAATACGTTTTTTACATGGCTTTTTCTTGCAATAATATAATTTTTCAACTTGGCCGCATTTTCTTTTGATATTTCATACGTTTTATCAGTATCCAAATCTACAATAACAAATTTACCTCTTCTTATAAATTTTAATTGTTTTTCAAATTGATAACGATTGTGAGGCTTTCCGTCTTTAAAGTAATACGGAGAATTTTTCAGACGAACCATGTAAACAAATTTATAGCTGACAAAATCATTTTTCTTAATATTTATCGTTCTTTGACTTAGAATATTATTTGCCCAATACTTGCCGAAAGCTCCAAAAATAAAACCTTCATCTTCTGTCATATTAAGCTTTTTAGCGAGCTTTTTGTTATGTTCGGTGTATCCTAAATCAAAAGTTTCACAATCTTCTAATTTGTAACTGTAATCACTTTCGGTAATTATTTCACAAGG
>CAJOPY010000090.1 GCA_905236505.1 Candidatus Gastranaerophilales bacterium | reverse complement strand
TGACTTAGAAAAACTTTCCGGCTGGGGAGATAATGTAAAAACAATGCAGGCGAATTGGATTGGTAAATCTCAAGGTGCCATTTTAAGGTTTAAAGTAAAAGAATGTGAAGGTCTTGAGGTGCCGGTATATACAACACGTCCGGATACGGTTCACGGTATAACGTATTTAGTTGTTGCACCGGAATATAAGGATATAGAGCGACTCACTACTCCCGAAAACAAAAAAGCAGTAGAAGAATATCGTGCAAATGCGCGAAAAATGACTGAAATAGAGAGGTTGTCAACTGACAGAGTTAAGACAGGAGTTCCTCTTGGAACACACTGTATAAATCCATTTAACGGAGAGGAATTCCCTCTATGGACTGCCGATTATGCACTTGTTGAATACGGTACAGGTGCTGTAATGGCTGTTCCTACTCATGATACAAGAGATTGGGATTTTGCAAAGAAATATAATTTACCAATGAAGGTGGTTATTCAGTCAGCTGAGCAGCAAAACAGATTGGAAGCTCAGGATATGAAGGAAGCTTATACAGAAGAAGGAGTTTTGGTAAATTCTAATGAATTTAACGGAATGAAGAATACAGAGGCTAAAAAAGCAATAACGCAAAAAGCTGTAGATGGAGGTTTTGGCGAATTTAAGACACAATACAGATTAAGAGACTGGCTAATTTCGCGTCAAAGATATTGGGGAGCTCCTATTCCGGTTGTTTATTGTGACAAATGCGGAATAGTTCCGGAAAAGGAAGAAAATTTACCGGTAATGTTGCCTGAAGATGTTGATTTTTCGGTTGTAGGCAAATCTCCTATTACAACATCAGACAGTTTTAGAGATACTACGTGTCCTGTATGCGGAGGTCATGCTGTACGTGAAATGGATACAATGGATACATTTGTATGTTCAAGCTGGTATTATTTAAGGTATTCTGATGCAAGAAACGCTAAAGAATGCTTTAATAAAGATAAAGTCAATCATTGGCTTCCGGTTGATCAATATGTGGGCGGTATAGAACATGCAATATTACACTTGCTATATTCAAGATTTTTCACGAAGGCTCTAAAGGATTGCGGACTTTTAGATTTTGATGAACCGTTTAAAAATCTTCTAACTCAGGGTATGGTTTTGAAAGACGGTTCAAAGATGTCAAAATCTAAAGGTAATACCGTTGATCCGGATGAGATTTTTGAAAATTACGGTGCTGATACTGCAAGATTGTTTATATTATCAGATTCACCTCCGGCAAGAGATTTTGATTGGTCAGATGCCGGAGTAGAGGGGTGTTATAAATTCTTAAATCGTGTATGGAGGTTAGCAAGTGACGGAGTAAATAAAGGTGCTTGGAATAAAGATTATGAAGTTAAATTCCCTCTTACAGCTGAAAATGACGGTTTAATAAGGACAGTTCATATAGCAATAAAAGGCATTACAAATGATATTTCAAATGATTTTCAGTTTAATACAGTAATATCAAAATATCGTGAACTTACGAATGCAATATATGAGTGGTACGGTAAGAAAAATGCATTAAGCGATGAGGATAAAAATGTATTTAGCTTTGCTCTTGCTTCTCTTATAAAATTAATGTCGCCGGTAACCGTCCATATGTCAGAAGAAATATGGCATCAAATGGGGTATGAAAATTCTATTCATGATGAGAAATGGTGTGTTTGGAATGAGGATTTAGCAAAGGCGAGCAAAATAACACTGGTAGTACAAATTAACGGAAAAGTAAAAGATAAACTTGAAGTTGACGAAAGTACTTCTGATGAGGAATTAAAACAGATAGCACTGAATACCGAAAAGGTTAAAGAGCTCACACAAGGCAAAGAAATCGTAAAAACGATAGTAGTTCCAAAGAAATTGGTTAATATTGTAGTAAAAGGATAGATGTAAAAAATGCCCAAAAATGTTTTTTAATAACATTTTGGGCGTTTTTATATCAATAAAAATATAAATTTATCTTGAAAATTAATTTATTTTTGTGGTAAAACTAAACAAGAGTACTTAACGGTAAAAAACTATCGTAAAATACACAAATTTTGAAAATTAAACAATGGGCGTTTAGCGGGGGTAAATGTACTTCCAAGAAATATTCCAAACTATAAGTTGGGCGTTTAGCGCAGTTGACTGTGCCGAAGAAAAAGCCGAACCGTTGAGGGTTTTTCTGAGAGGAAGCGAACACGTATGTGTTCAAGCGCTACAGAACTGCACAAACAAAAAATTTGAAAATTAAACAATGGGCGTTTAGCGCAGTTGGTAGCGCATCTGAACGACATTCAGAGGGTCACAGGTTCAAGTCCTGTAACGCCCACCATATTAAAGGTCTTTAATATTAAATATAAAAGGAGTATATTGTGAGAGTCAATTCGGTGGTAAACACGTCATCTTATTCAAACAGATATCAAATGACTAATGGTGCAAAGAAAACATGTAAAGAGCAAGCAGGACCGCAATTTAAAGGTAAATGGGGAGCCGGAATAGGAGCTGCTGCAGGAACATTTTACGGACTTTTTACCGGTGCAATGCTGGCGCCGTTTGTTGTATCAATAGCTCCGTTTGTGGCAACTGCTGTAATAACCACGTCAATATCAGGACATCTGATTGAAGAAGAGATAAAATCCGGAAGTGATAATAACTCGGACGAAGAAGACGATAAATAAATTTTAAAATTTTTAAAAACTCTCTCCCTCCGGAGGGAGAGTTGGAGAGGGTGAACGGTTGAATTAAAATTTTGACATAAACAAATTGGGGTTTGGGGCACAACGGAATGAGCAAACAATCTTGCTGAAGCAATAGCTGAAAGAGTGCTGTTTGAGGAAATTTTCGGGTAGTAAATGCGTTTATTTATTTAAATCTAAAATACGAAAACAGTTTACAATTAGCTGGATTGCTTCAGGCTAACCGCCTTCGCAATGACAAGATTTGTATACT
>CAJOPY010000089.1 GCA_905236505.1 Candidatus Gastranaerophilales bacterium | reverse complement strand
AGAATTTGAGGTCTTAAATTGGTTGACTCCAAATCAAGTTTATGAGAATTTATTACAAAGTGTTGCAGTTTAAATCAGAATTCAGGACAAGATAACAAGATAACAATTATGTGATTGAATTTTTATACCGGCTGAAAATTTTTATATACTTAAATTTTTGTTGTTCTCTTTTGAAATAACTGAGTTGTTGTGTTGAATTTTTAAAATTCCTTGTTTTATGGTATTTTGTGCTGTTGTTTTTGAAATACCTTTTTTGTCTGCAATTTTTTGATATGACAAACCTTTGCTTCGTTGTTTTAATAATTCTTTTGTCTTGGGTGTTATTTCCGTGTTTTGAATAACTTCATTAAGTTTTTTCCTGATTCTTTCTTTTTTAACTTCTGATTGTGGAAGGGGCAAATTGTTTTCGGTAATTGTATCAAAATAATGTAATTTATTTGTACCCGGAATTTTTTCATCTATATTTTTAGTTTCTTCATACGGTTTTAAAAAAATGTATAAGGCTTAAGTTCATTGATTTGTTTTATTAAATTATCAATATTTTTTTAGGGGTTAGTTCATATATAAATTCCCAAAATTTAACTTTTAAATCTTACACAACGTCTTCCAACGGGTAACGATTTCTTGCCCTGAGAATCCCTTCTTCAATAATATATGGTTCCAATAAATTATATAACTCAATTGAAAAATTATTTTTTCTTTTTCAACTTTAGCATGGTTAATTATGCTTTTTAATAAACTTTCAGACTTTTGTTTGTCTGAGGAGTTTAGTTCTATTAATCCGAAAGTCGTGTTGGTATTATTAGTATTTATATTGATTTTCATGAATTATATATATCCGATTAGTTGTCTGTTTTGTTTATAAATCACTTGGAGCTGCGCATAATTATTTCTGCACGATATCTCTTATAAGCGTGGTTAAGTTCAGTCATGCTTATTGCTTTATCTATGTATAAAATTGCATTTTCTGTATCTCCCGCTAAATCGTACGCATTTGCCAGAGTAAAATATGAAAATGCGGTAGGGTCTTTTTCTGCCGCTAGCCTGCAAGTATTTATACGTCTTTTGTCGTACAATATTTTTAATCTTTTACACTCTTGTAAATCAGCTTTTGCCGCATTATTATCCCCCATAAGCTTGTCTATCTTGTGCCGTCTTGCGTACAAAAAATATGAAGCATAATCACCTTCTATTTCTTTTAGTGCGGTATCTATGTATTCTCTTGCAAGGTTATTATCACGATTTACGTACTTGTCAGATAATTCCACTAATTTTTTTACTTTGTCCGTTTTTACTATTGATGAATCAAAATTGTATTGAATCGTAAGTACTTCTTTTTTTGATGTTTCCGGAAATTCATCATAAGGTGCAGCTTGCTCAACAGCATTAATTGCGGACTGATCGTATAAACTATTTCCGGAACTTTCTGTTATTTTTGATGATATTATGTTACCGTATCGGTCTACTTTAAAAACGACAACAGCATGTCCTTCTTCCAGTACATCAGGAGGAGTCCAGCTTCGTTGAATTTTATTTCTTAGCGATGCCATATATTCACCGAATTCGCTCTGTGTGTTTACAGAACCATAGTATTTGCCGCTTGAATTTTCATAAGAATTTTCTTGCGCAAAAACGAATGCCATATTCAGGCATAAAATTGAACATATGATTAGAACTTTTGTACCTACACTCCCAAACATATTTATATAGTAGTTAAAAACATAAATTAAGTCTATATTATTTTAAGAAATTGTAAAGTTTTTCCAAAACAGCTTGTACAAAAAGCTCCTTCATTTCGCATCTCGGAATTTCAGGGTGAAATCTTACTTCATATGTTACAGCTTTCTCTTTTGTACATATTGTTGAAAACATTAACCCAACGGGCTTTTCTTCCGTACCGCCGGTTGGACCGGCAATTCCTGTTGTTGAAATACAAATGTCAGCTCCGGTTAACTTTTGAAGTCCGGTAGCCATTTCATAAGCGCATTCTTCACTTACAGCGCCAAAATTTTCTAATGTTTCGCTCCTTACCGAAAGCATTTGCTGTTTGGCTTTGTTTGAATATGTTATTAAATTTAAGTGAACAAAGGCAGAACTGCCGCTTATATCTGTAAATTTGGAACTTAAAAGTCCGCCGGTGCAAGATTCCGT
>CAJOPY010000088.1 GCA_905236505.1 Candidatus Gastranaerophilales bacterium | reverse complement strand
TTTTTTCATTTTTATAAATCCTTATTTTGAAAATACGCTTTCTTTTACGCCGCGATAAAATTCGTTAGTAATAAGCTGTGAATATTTTTTCTTGTCACTCAAAGAAAGAGCGAGTTTTTCTCCGCCGTCAGAAGTTTTTACACTTGCGATTACTCCGCCGATATCAGATATCGGAAGTTTTGAAACATGTGCTTCAAATTTTGCAAACGGAACGCTTTGACCGTACACAGTCATTGTACCTCTGCTTATAACATTTATATCTTGAACTTTTGCACCTTGATACTTAAATTTTTCCGATAAATCTTTAAGCTTTTTATCTACATTTTGACTTTTTATATCTTCTTGAGTTAATAGGGCTTTCTCTCCGGAATCCAAAATAACCATTTTTTGCCCCGAAGCTTTGTGTTCTGCAATTACTGCTTTATACCCTGCAATACTAACTGTATTGTCTATTTGAAATTCTTCATTCATGCCGGAAAAATCGCCTATTTTACGGGAAGCGTTCGCATTATGATTTGCAATAAAAGTCCCTATTCCGTCTTTTACTGCTTCTACATATTTTTGACCGCCAATTGCGTTAAATCCGATAAACGCCAATACAATTATTGTGGCATTAAAAACAATTCGTATCATTCTAAACATGAAAATACCTCATTTTTACATGTTTATTTTATCATGAATTATTTTTAGCGGCTTTTTTGTTAGTAATTTTTGCATTAAGCATCGGAAGAAGAATTCCTAATGTAATCGCAGAATAAGCGATTCCGGCTGCATTTGCAACATTCAGTTTCCACATATTTTTCTTTGCAAATTCTTTTCCTTTAGATGCCAATTCATTGTGAGTTTTTAAAGTCATATCATTAAGCCAATGTTTAATACCCTTGCCTTCTTTTTTATAATTAAACAGGTTTTCACCTTTTTTATCCAAAAGATTTGCAACACCTTTTGCGGCAAAACCGCCAAATACAAGCCAATTTAAGAATCCCAAATAATCTCTTGTCATTGATTCTCTAAGCTCTGTTCCGTTATCTGCAGCCATAAATCTTCCGGTAATAACCGCACCATAAACAGTTTTTATAGCATTTCCGCTTGTTACAGGACCGGTAAACTCTAATTTTTTAGCAAATTCTTTAAAGTTTTTAACTTTCATTGTACAGGCAACCATTCCGAGCATAAGTGCACTTGCACCAAACTTTTTAAATATTAATGTTTTATCCTTTTTCTGTTCTTCGTTTTCTCTGTTTACAAAATCTACATCGCCTACAAAACCCTTTTTACCTGTGCGTTTTTCGGTAATTTTTCTGTTAATGTATTGGTTTGTAAGACCCAAAATACAAGACAGAGTAATAGCACCAAAAGCCTTTATTTTGTTAACTTTATTAATCTTTTTTATCGCCTTTTCTGTGTCAGCTAATTTATTTGTAAAAATATCTTTCCCCATATCATGGGTATCGCGAAGCAAATTAATCAAACTTGATTCAAGTTTATGATTGTCTATATTTACTTCTATACTTCTATTTACACCGAGAGCATTTGTAATTCGTTTTTCAAAAACAGAAAGAACATTTTGCTTATCTTCTTTACATAGATTATTGTCATGAATAATATTGCAAAATTCATTAATTATTCCGTCTTTTGTTTTTAATTTATCTTGAATACCTTTATACTTTGCATCTTTCCACTTGATTTTGTCCCAAATTTTTTCGTCTATCCATTCTATACGATTCCAATCAATATTTTCAAATTTATTTATATTGTGTCCGTCATGACCGCTCATATTGTTAAATACAGTAGTAACATACTCTTTTGTATTATTACCTTTATTCCATGCTGCATTAAGAGTTTCAAGAGAGTTTCTTGTAAACCAGCTTGAAGGATTGGTTTTAACATCACTCATAACGTGTTTGGATATGATTTTTGAAATCATTCCGGCAAATAAACTTGCAGATATACAGTTGATAAATGTTCCGCTCAATTCTCGGAAAAAAGTTTCCGCTCCGGCATACTCATTTCTGGCTTTTGAATCATAATAAGATCTCGGTATTACCATTGCACCAACATCTAATCCTACTGCATTAACCATTTCGTTAGTGTCACAAGCGCGTAATATTCCTGTAACCGCTCCGTCTAAAGGTCCTCTGAAACTAACACTGTTTATTTTTAAATTCATTTTTATCTCCAAACCAATAATTAAAAAGTCCTGTTTAATTAACAGGACTTCTTCAAACTTTAACATATAATTTTAATTACACATCAAACTTTATCCGAGTCCTGACAAGAACTTGGAGGATGATGAGGATGATACACTGTGTAAATTAAAATTAATCATAACTTGAGTATAAACCGCTAAATGAATTCTTGTCAAGTGGATATTCTTTTATTTTTTATTCTAATCATCTGAAATTTTACCGGTTCACCTGCTAAACACTTTATGTTATAATATAAATAAGGACTTAAAATGTTTAAACGAAAATGTAAAATAACTTTTATAACGCACGGAGCAACTGTTCATACGATGGACGGAATAGTAAATGATTCCGAAAAGTATCCGAAAATTAATGAAGTCGGAGAAGAAGAGATGGAAAAAGTGTGCGAATACCTAAAAAAGCGTGGAGTTTCTTACGATAAAATATACACAAGTCCTTCTTCACGATGCGTGCAATCCGCTCAAATTATAGCAAAACTATTCAAGAAACGTACAACAACAATAGATTTATCCAACAGAAAACACGGCGAATGGAACGGTTTATCATATGGAGAAATTTTTGACAAATACGGAACAAAGTCTATAATTCAAACCCCTGAAGGCGGAGAATCTCTTGATGAATTTAATAAACGCGTAAAATCTGTTATAAAAAAACTTGTGGAAGAAAACAGAGGCAATAGAATAATTGTAGTTACAACACCGGATGTTGTACAGTCTGCAATAGCACTTGCGTTAGAACTAAAACCGGTAAGTCAGTTTAAAAATCTTATAAAAACAGGTTCTCTGACTCAAATAAGCTATTTTGAAGACAACTGGTCAAGTGTAATATATTCCGATTACATTCCTTTGTAATTATATAATATTTTTAGAACTTCATAAAGTTCATATTGTGTCTTTCTAAATATGATTTTAAATCACGTTTAATTTCCGGACACAATACGTATAATACAATTACGTTAGGTATACACAGTGCAATCATCATAGCATCTGTTATATCTATAACAGACTTTACATTCATAACCGAACCGATAACAATGAATGCACAATAAATCATATTAAACGTGAAAACTCTCTTTTTACCTTCACCTAAAAGGAATGTCCACGCTTTTTGTCCGTAATATGCCCATGAAATAAGAGTTGACATTGCAAATAAAACTGCAATAACCGATAAAATAACAGGGAAGAATGGTATTACTGATTGAAATGCATTAGATGCAAGCTCTATACCGGATATTTCACCGACGGAACTCATATCAAGAACCCCTGAAGAAACAATCGTCAAAGATGTAAACATGCAAAGTACACCTGTTAAAAACGTTTCCAGCAGAGCGACAAAGCCTTGTGATACTGGTTCTTTTGTTTGAGCGGTAGCGTAAACAATTGCAGCAGCACCGGTTCCTGCTTCATTAGATTGAACTGAACGCCTCAGACCTATGATTATTGTGCCAAATACACCTCCTGCAACCGCAGTCGGATGGAATGCTTCATGACAGATTAACGATATTACATGCGGAATTCCTTTAATATTTGCAAAAATAACTATTAAGCCGGAAATAATATATAAAAGGCACATGGTAGGAGTTAAAATTGTTGTAACCTTTGCTATACTTTTAATACCGCCTACAACAACCATACCGATAAGAATTGCCGCAACAAGTCCTATTATCCAAGTAAATCCGTGAAATATGCTATTTTCACCACCGGTTATGAATACAATTTGATGAGCTGTTTGATTTATTTGTATCATATTTCCGCCGGTTAACCCTCCGCCGATACAGAGAATTGCAAATAAAACAGACAGAGGTTGTCCCAGCCAGCGCATTTTTCTTCTGGTAAGTCCATGTGCAATATAATGCATCGGACCGCCGGAAACAGAACCATCCAAGTTAAATCGTCTGTATTTTACGGCTAAAGTTGCTTCTACAAATTTTATTGACATACCTAAAATTGCACCGAAAAATATCCAAAATGCAGCACCCGGACCGCCGATAGAGATTGAAATCGCAACTCCGGCGATACTTCCGATACCTATTGTACCTGAAAGAGCCGTTGCTAATGCTTGAAATGAAGAAACTTCACCACAGCCGTCATGTTTGTCACTATTTGGTTTTGCAACAACATCAATTGCATGTTTAAATCCCCATATAGCAATCCCCCTGAAATATACAGTAAAGAATATACCAGCAATTAAAATCCAAAATATTATTAACGGAACTTTATTTCCGCATATAGTTACGGGAAAAAAGATTATGTTTGCGACAAAATCAGAAACAGGCGCGATATGTTTATCCATAAATTCGTCAACATTAACAGCAAATGCGCTTTGCAGTGTTAATAACATTGTAAGCATTGTAAATAAAAATCTTGTCATATTTTATTCTCTTTTCCTCTCTTGAAACTGCATATGTGATAATTTTTTATTGCATTCTTTTATTTTATCTCAAACATGCTGTATTCTTTATAAATCGTTACATTGTAAACAAAAACAAGAACGTGTACACGAAAAAAATCTAATATATATTTACTTAGTATAACAATACGGAACTGCTAATTTTATTGAGTTTTAGATATTTTGTGTAACGATTTGTAACAAAATTTTCAAAAAGCCTAAAGTTTTAAAAAAAAATGCCGATACATAATATGTGAGCAAAAAGAATGAACAAAAAATCAAATCATAGTTGTTTTTTAGGGAACTGTTAAGCAAATGTAGTATAGAAGGAGTACGTTATGACACATCAAGACGAATATGAAATGTTAATTGAATATTCCGAAATGACTGCGTTCAATTTTAAATCAAAAGAATTTCAAGAAGTTCGCAAAGATGTTATGAAATGTAAAAATTTTATTTCATATTTTGTTTGGAATATTAAACATTTTGCTAACAAATTTGCAACGGCATAATTAAAAATTTAAGGGATATATCGCATGAACAAAAAAGATTTTAATAACAAATGCTTTTCTCCCGATTGGCTGGAAGTAGATCTGAACGATATTCGGGAAAAAGAAAGCTCAGCAAGTCAGTACGCAGAGAAAGGAGCAAATAATTTTGCTATGGCTGGGCAAAGCAACGATAATTTAAATAAGGAGGTACGCCTAGAGAGTCAAAGACGTAAAGATTTAAAAACATTATTAAAAGAATTAGACGAAATTAAGAAAAACATTGAAACAGCTGCAGAAAAGCAGCATCGTCTGGCAAATCTTATGGGATTTTATACCGGTAGAATTGCGCAATAAACCATAAGAACCGGATGAGCATTTTAAACAAAACACCTGATAGTTATGAGATATCAGGTGTTTTTGTTTAATTCCAATAATTATCAAGCCATTTTGTAGGTTTAATATATCTCAAGCCGCACTTTCCGAAGTATCCTTTGTATGCTTGTTCAGGATTAGGTTTTCCGTGAAAAATCATTATTTTAGCTTCTTTCGGATCTCTCGGCGTTTTAAACCAACATATCGGGAAAGGATATAAACATTGACGTTTAAAGCTTACAACCCAATCATTCGGCCAGTAATTCAGCAGACCTTTTTTATACATTTCGTGCGACAAAAAAGCTTGTTCATTTTTATATCGTTTTCTTATGTCTTTACCTTCCTGATAAAAATGTTCAATTATATCAGAATGTGCGCCTATATTAAATCTGAAAACTGAAGAATTACCTATAATATCATTAGGGAAATCATAATCTTTGATTATAAAAAATTCTCCTTCTTTTTCAAAAAAAGGATTTAAAGATTTTCTTATAATAATGTCCAAATCCAAAAAAAGTGCTGTACCCGAAAGATCAGAAAGTTCTTTTGAAAACAGTCCCAGTTTTTTCCACATTCTGTCAGGGATACCGGAATCATCAATATA